>DASXTD010000770.1:0-4728 GCA_036505655.1 Chloroflexota bacterium | reverse complement strand
AGTGAGGAGACGCAGCGCGCGCACGCCGAGGAGCGCGCGGGGTACACGCCGTCGCTCGAAAACGCCCGTGCCTATTTACAGGGGTCCCTGGTAAACAAAGCGGCCATTACCGATGAGTTCGTCGAAGAGTTCTATGCCATGAGCAGCGGGAAGAATCAGGAGGCATTCCAGGCCCGCCAGGCGCTTCCAACGGTTCCTATCTACGACGAGCTGTACAAGATCGACATCCCCAAGCTCATTTTCTGGGGCAAGAACGACAGCAGCGGGCCCGAGCGCGGAGTGGCCCTGTTCCAGAAGTTTCGCGGCGCGGAGCTCCACATCTTCGACAACTGTGGTCACTGGGTCGAGATCGATCAGACCGAGCGCCTCCAGAGCCTGGTCCTGAATTTCCTGCGCGTCGAATAGGACCGGAGCCCTCGCGCCTCTCCCCGTGGGAGAGGCCGGCCGCCGGCGCGAAGCGCCAAGGACGGGTGAGGGCTGGTCGTCCCAGTGCATCCAGCCAATCAAGTGTCATGAAGTACCCTAAGGCAGATGGTCGAGGCGGAAGAACTCGATGGCATTGCCTGCCAGCATGGCGTACTTTCTCGTCCTCCGGCACGCCGACGAACATCTCGTCGATGACCCGGGGGGAGTTCGGCCAATCTCCCTGCTGATGCGGGAAGTCGGTTCCCCAAACCAGGTTCTGCACCCCGATGTCGTGCCGCAGGCGCACCCCACCGGGTCCCGCAGAAAGCCCCAGATCGCGTGGTGGCGGATGTACTCGCTGGGTGGATGAGGGAGCGGATCCAGCCCGAAAGATCGCTCGCCCCAAAAGCGGGTGCGCGCGTAGTTGTCATCCGCCTGGAATAGGAAATGCGGGTAGCACCTGGAGGCTGACTGAAATTCGTTGCGCAGGCAATTCTTGGACTATGCCGTTCGCAAGGACGTTAGCTCATGTGCTGGGGTGGTACCAGGTCTTCCGCCTTCGTTTCGCCGGCCCGCCGGAATGAACGGCGACTGATCGGGCTGGGCTTCACCGGGTTAGTGGCCACCTGGTACAGGACCGTGGGCTCGTCCGTCTCGTTGGCGAGCTGATAGTAGTGCCCAGCCTTGATGTGCACCAGTTCCCCAGGCTTCAGCTTGATCTCTTCGCCGGGGTTGATGCCGCGAATGGTCAGCTCGCCCTGCCACACCATGAAGATGTGCTCGGAGCCCGGATGGCAATGCATCTCATCACGCATGCCGGGCTGGTAGTAGTTCAGGGCGATGTTGGCACGCTTGTTGCGCGTCATAGCGATGTATGAGCCGCTCTTTCGCGGCTTGGCATTGTCGGGGATGCTGACTACCTGCCAACTGGGGGTGGTAAGCCGCTGTTTTTTCGAGAGATCCTCGGGCTCGCCTCGGCCAATGATGCTGTCATCCACAAAATCTCGGACTACTGCCATTTGACGACTCCTCCTCCTAAGTAAGGTTGGCCATGGCCTGGGCGATGGCGCCGCGATGGGCACGGTCCATGATGAACGTTTCCTTGGCGGCTTGGAGCACTTTGGCGCGAGCCTCGTAGGTGTTGGCGTGGCTGGCCATGACGCGGCCAAACATCTTGGGATGCTCGACGTCCGCCTCGACATGGGTGTTCAGGAACACGAGCTTCTCCTGGGGGATGCCGAGCTCGTCGATCATCTTGCGACGGATCCGGTTCGTAAAACCGCCACCGCGCATCACGGCGTCTGAATTGCGCTTCTCGAGCGCGCTCTGCATGGTGAAGCCTTCGATCCAGGAGGTGCTCCTGACCAGGTGCAGCCAGCCATAGCACGCGGCGACACAGGCCGGGATGAGATCGGCATTCTCGAGGTCTTCGGCGGTCAGTCCCAAGACCTCGGCCTCGCGGGTGACCAGCGTGTAGTGGTCGGTATCGACCCGCGGGTCGCGAACTAGCTCCTCGCCCTCATGCTCCCAGATGATGCGCTTGACGTCGAGCGGAGCGCCGCCGGACACGTAGCCCCAGCAATCGCGGCGGTTCCTGACGAACTGGGCGAGGTGGATGGCCAGGATGCGGGCGCGAGGCAGGGTGAGGGGAGTAGAGAAGAGCAGCTGATATTCGGGAGTTTTGAACTGGTGGTTGGCCAGCTTATCGATCTCAGCTTCAAGCGTCTCGACGCTGACCAGCGGATCAGACATTACGGGTGCCTTCTTCGCGCATAGGGTGCCGAAGGGTATCGCCGGGTGCGCTAAAGGCGCAAGTGCCGCCTACTTGGCCAGGCGAGGACAGAGGCGCTGGGCGTTCTGGCTGAGGATCTTCAGTTTGGCTTGCTCGGAGAGGCCCTCATTTCCGTCGATGAGCGAGACGCCGTCCGGCCAGCAGGTGCCGGGGTGCGGGTAACCGGTGCTGAATAGCCAGATGTCTTCGCCGAGAGTATCGACGCAGTATGCGAGGTGCTCCTCTCCCGGCTCCACGGAGCAGAACAGGTGTCCCTCCGCGATGACCTCGGACGGCTTGCGCCTGAGGTTGGGGGTCATGCCGGAGCGAGGGCGGTACGCCTCGTCGAGCCGCTCGATGAGCCAGGGCATCCAGCCGGCACCGCTTTCGAAGACGCCGATGCGGAGACGAGGGAAGAGGTCAAATACACCGCCGCCGATGAGAGCCCCCACGGCGGTCTGGCCGCCCCAACCGTGGTACATGGCCTGGATCAGGAAGCCGGAATCGTCGAGGTCGGTGGCGCCGGGGGTCAGAGGCGGACGGAGGGTACCTCCGTGGACCCAGAGCGGGAGGTCGAGGTCCTGAGCGGCTGCGTAGAGGGGGTGGAGGTCGGGGTTGTCGAGCAATCGCCCATCAGGGCAGGCGCGCGGGATAAACATGCCGGCGAAATTGTCGTCCTGCTGGGCCCAGTACGTGAGGTCCGAAATAGTGGTGGGGATGTCGCGCAAGGTGGAATTGCTGATCCACCGTAGACGGCCCTCAGACTCCGAACAATAGTTGGTCATATAGCGGTGATAAGCCTGGTGCAGGGCGTGCTCGAAGCCAATATCGCGCAGCACGCAGAAGCCGTCCGATTGGCTCGAGAACATGACGCCGATATCGATGCTGGCGGCGTCCATGTCGCGGAGGCGAAGGGCTGGGTCCCAGTTGCAGGCTGGATCTATGCGCGCGGCGCTACTGCCCGGAGCCTCGGCGCCGGTCGGGCTGGTGCGGCGGCCGCCGTTACCACCGCTTGGCACGATGGCGAAGGAGTCGCGGACGCCGAGAGGCCGGCGCTCGGGGGTAGGGGCCAGGAAGGAGCGCGGATTCATGAACAGGACCTGCTCGCCGGGCCAGCGTTGACGCGCGGAAACGGCCTGGCTGAGCTCTTCGTACGCATCGCGGAAGCCCGGATCCATGTGCTCGCGGTAGGTCCGATCGAGGTCGGCATACTCGCGCATGTGGCAATCAGCGTCGATGACGATCTGTCCCTGGTAGCTCATGCTCATTCCCCCCGCGCCTGCTGAGTTTACCGTCCCTGGCATGAGCTGCGTAACGTAGCGTTCCCCTGGTCTCCGCTTTATGATGAGCCGCCATGAAGTTCGACTACTACGTCCTGAACACCTATGTGCCGGCCGTCGATGGAGCAGCACCCGACCTGTACGCCAAGTGGTTCGAGCAGGTCGCCCTCGCTGAAGAGCTGGGCCTGGAATGCGCCTGGTTCACCGAGCACCACTTCCGCGCATTCGGCGGCATGCTCCCCAGCCCTTCCATGCTGATCGCCGCGCTGGCTCAGCGTACCGACCGCATCCGACTCGGTACCGCGGTCGTCATCTTGCCCCTCCACCATCCGCTGCAGGTCGCTGAAGAGCTGGCCATGCTGGACGTGCTCAGCGGCGGGCGGCTCGACGTCGGCGTGGGCCGCGGCATGGGCAGCCAGTATTACGACGTGTTCGGCTCAGATCCGGAAACAGCGCAGGAAAAGATCGAGGAGCAGGTCGCGATGCTCCAGGGCGCCTGGACCGATCCCGAGTTTTCCTGGAACGGCAAGTTCTACCAGTGCGCCCAGCCGATCACTGTCCTACCCCGACCCCTCCAGCAGCCGCACCCCCCACTGTGGATTCCAGCTGGCACCAATCCAGAGCACAGCCGCTGGATCGGTCGCACCGGAGCCAACCTGATGACCTTGCCCTGGCGGCTGCCGGATATGCGCTTGAATCTCGAGATTATCGGCGCCTACCAGGAGGGGTTGGTTCAGGCCGGCCTCGCGATCGAAGCCCGCGAGGTGATGAGCTACTTTCCCGTGTACGTGGCCGAGTCCATGGCGCAGGCTCGAAAGGACGCAGAGCCGTGCTGGCACACCTGGCAGGCTATCACTGATCAGCAGCGCACCGCACCCGGACCGCCACCGTTCACCTACGACGTCATGGTCGATACAGGTCGAGCACTGTTTGGCGATCCAGAGCATTGTCGCCAACATTTGAAGCACACTCTCGAGGAGACTGGGCTCGACCGTGTAGCCTTGCTCTTTCACTTTGGCGGACTAGCGCAGGAGCGGGTTCTCGCCTCCATGCGTCTTTTCGCCCAGGAAGTCGCACCGTCGTTCAGGGACTAGCGCTGGTACTTGATCAGGGCGCATTTTGATGCATCTGTAGGCGGGCAGTTCAGTCCGTCCAGCCGTAGAAGCGGCGCGCGTTACCACCTAGAATCTTGGACTTGGCGTCCTCAGAGATATCCTCTCGCGCTCGAATCGTTGATACCACATGCGGGAACATGCCGTCCCAGTGCGGATA
>DASXTD010000769.1:0-2422 GCA_036505655.1 Chloroflexota bacterium | reverse complement strand
GGTAGTGATGTAGTTCGGCGAAACCGCGGAGATCGTGGTGGTCTCGTCGGCCCGGTTCTGGGTAGCGGGATTGCTCAATCCCATTGCAAGGCTCCACGCTTCCAGAGATAGACGTACCCCACCGCAAGGATGAGGATAAAGACGAACATCTCGATGATCAGGAGTCCGGCGATCGAGCTGAGCTGGCGGAAGGCCACCGCCCAAGGAATCATGAAGACGGTCTCGATGTCGAATACGATGAAGAGCATGGCGATCAGATAGAACTTGACCGAAAAACGCTCCCGGGCGTCGCCCAGTACCGGCATACCGGATTCGTACGGAGCGATTTTGGTGGGAGTACGCCGGTAGGTCGACAAGATGTGGGAGACGCCCAGCATCAGGATCGCGTTGGCTACCACGAACACGATCAGGAGCAGGATCGGGACATAGGGCTGCAGCATGAGGGTCGACATCTCGCTTTAGTGAAATTTTTCACTTGCGATGGTGAAATTAACCCGTTTCGGGACGTGATTCAACCAGCGGGGAAGCGAGGAGATGGGGAGGCGGGATAGCAAAATGCTTAGGCTGAAACCTCTCGCGGTCCTTACTATATTCCCCCCCTGTTTGGGCAGCGGGCTCGCTTCCACGCTTCCCTGATTCCCCGCCTCCCCCTGAGGCCCATGTCCATCAAGTCCGACCGCTGGATCCGCCGCATGGCCCGCGAACACCGGATGATTGAGCCCTTCGTCGATGGGCAGGTGCGGGAAGGCGCAATCTCCTATGGCGTCTCTTCGTACGGCTACGATATGCGGGTCGCTCCGGAGTTCCGCATCTTCACCAACGTGCTCTCCGCCATCGTGGATCCCAAGCACTTCGACGACCGAAGCTTCGTCAAGTTCGACGGCGAGGTCTGTATCGTGCCACCCAACAGCTTTGCGCTGGCCCGATCGGTGGAATATTTCCGGATTCCCCGTAACGTTCTTACCATATGCCTCGGGAAGTCCACCTATGCCCGCTGCGGCATCATTACCAACGTGACGCCGTTCGAGCCCGAGTGGGAGGGATACGTCACGCTGGAGATCAGCAACACGACCCCGCTCCCGGCCAAGATCTACGCCAACGAAGGCATTTGCCAGGTGCTCTTTTTCGAGGCGGACGAGCATGACATCTGCGAGACCAGTTACGCGGACAAGAAGGGGAAGTATCAGAAGCAGACCGGAGTGACCCTGCCAAAGTTGTAGAAAGCTTCAAGATGAAAGACCTTATGCGCTACGCCGCACTGACCGCTCTCCTGGTCACCTCCCCTCTCATTTCGCTGTCAGTGGACGCAGCCGCCCAAGAGCCGGCAGGGCCGGGGCAGGTGCAGAACGCCCGGCCCCTGGCACTGCCCACCTTGAAGCCACCGGTTGCCGACACAGGGGCGTTCAGTCCCCTTCCGCTTCCTCCCGGCACGGAGGTCCGTCGGGCCGATGGCGCCCCCGGCCGCGACTACTGGCAACAACGGGTGGATTACCGGATCCGGGCCACGCTGGACACGGCCGCCAAGCGGATCAGCGGGACCGAGGCGATCCGGTACACCAACAACTCGCCCGATACCCTGCGGTTTGTGTGGATGCAGTTGGACCAGAACCTGTTCCATCCGGGGAGCACCGGATCGCTGCTATTCACATCCGAGAGCCGCTTTGGAGCGGCTGGGTTCGAGGGGGGCTTCGACGTCGGCAGCGTGAGTCAATGCGTAGCGGCAGAGCGGGAGCCCTCTGGGCGCGCGGGCGGCGGGGCGGTAACTACCAAGAAAAGCAGGAGAGCAAAACGATCCCCGCAGCGAGCGGCGGCTCAAGCGCCACCCTGCCCCGCTGCCCCGCTTAAGACCCGGGTGGACGATACCATGATGTACGTCGATCTCGCCGAGCCCATCCCGCCCGGCGGCTCGACCGCCTTCGAGATAGCCTATGGCTTCAACATCCCCGAGCATGGCGCCGATCGCATGGGGCGCGAGGGTAGCCTGTACGAGATCGCACAGTGGTATCCCCGCATGGCGGTATACGACGATGTGCACGGCTGGAACACCGACCAGTATCTCGGCCAGGGCGAGTTCTACCTGGAATACGGCGATATCGAGTACGAGGTGACCGTCCCGGCGGGATACATCGTCGCAGGCTCCGGTGTGCTCCAGAACCCGGGCGATGTGCTTACTCCAGCCCAGCGTCAGCGTCTGGCCCTGGCGATCAAGTCGGACAGCACGGTCCAGATCGTGACCGAGGCTGAGCTGGGCTCGGGAGCCGCGCGTCCCGTCAAAGACGGGGCGCTCACCTGGCGGTTCCGGGCGGAGAACGTCCGTGACGTGGCCTGGGCGGCATCGCCCGAATACCGCTGGGACGCCTCCGGCTGGGAGGGAGTACTGGCCCAGGCCTATTACCGGCCCTCCGCGGTGGAGACCTGGAAG
>DASXTD010000768.1:0-4098 GCA_036505655.1 Chloroflexota bacterium | reverse complement strand
GCTTCGCAACGATCGTCTGGTCCCTGCCCGAGCGCAATCCCATGCTGAACCTTCCGCTGAGCGCCGTGGAGCGGCGCATCGGCCCGCAAACCTCGGCGGCCGTGCACCTAGCGCTCAGCATGGGCCAGCCCGGAGTCCTGGACGATACGCTGAAGGCCATCGGATTCACCGACGTCTCGGTCCAGGCCGTTCCGGCTAGCCGGCGTGCTGCCTCGGTGGACACGATGCTCCAGACCATGCGCGGCGGCCCGGCTGCGGAGACGATCGGTCTATTGCCCGAGGCCCAGCGCGACGAAGCCTGGGGCGAGGTCGAGGCTGAGCTCCGCCGCTACCAGCGCCCGGACGGAATCGAAGTCCCAGGCGAGCTCCTCTTCGGCGTGGGGGACGAACTAGCTCACCTAGCTGAGAATCTACAAAAATCGCATCGAACGTAGGGGTTCAGGCACGGTTATTCCGATCATAACGAGCCAGAGGCTGGCCAGGGCGGCCCAACTCGGCGTATAATTTGTGCACCCATCCCCACTCCGAGAGGACAATTAATGGATCGCTACGACCAAAAAGTCGAGTTGGACGACTTCGATAAGCAAGACCCTGAGTACCAGGACCTCCTCCGTAGAATCTTGACCATTCAGGCGGACTGTGAAATCGGCGGACCGCATCTCTACGTGGAGCACGTGCTCCCCAACGCACCTACTCGGGGCATGCAGGCCGTAGTGGCCCGCACCGCCGCGGAAGAGATCGACCACTTCCGCAAGATGGCCAAGCTGGCGGGGGACATCGGCACTGATGTGTCCCATGTGCTTCGCTGGAGCAATGACGAGCGGTACGTGGAAGCTTTCCGTACCCACATCAAGGACTGGGAAGGCTTTGCGGTATTTGGCTTCCTGGTGGATCGAGTGGGCAAGTTCCAGGTCGACGAATTCATGGACTGCAGTTATGCCCCGCTGGATCGGGCTGCCCGCAGCATCGAGCCGGAAGAGCGCGGACACATCGATCTGGGCACGCAGCTCAGCGCTGACATGGCTGCCAAAGGCGGGGCGCAGAAAGAGCGCGTTCAGGCCGCCGTCGATTACTGGTATCCCCGCTCACTCGATATGTTTGGCATGTCGGAATCACATCGTTCGGAACGCTTCCAGTACTGGGGCATCAAGCAGCGCTCCAATAAGCAAGCACGCGAAGCGTACCTTGCTGAAGTCAATCCCTTGATCGAGTCGATGGGCATGGTCGTTCCCGACCCGCTCAAAGATCGCAAGTACTTCTAGGAGCGGGAATTGGTTGAAGCTGCACCCATCAGCGCCGCGCTCGATGACTATCTGAAAGACATGATCCACGCGGTCTACGCCGCGGTAAATGTCGCTCTGCCCCACGCCCAAGACGAAGATCCGACCATCGTAGACAACGCTATCGAGAACTGTGAAGAGATTCTCGGCGTCGTGATGGACGGAAAGGTCGACGACTGGCTTAACTAGAGCCAATCTGCCATTCTGAGCATCGTATTCAGTAGGGGAGGGCTATGCGCCCTCCCGCACTGTTTCTAGAGCGCCAGCAAGCTGAGTGGCCTCGGCGGGGTCGAGCCCCGGCCGCCAATCGAACGATCGAAGGGGGTAAGCGTGCACGTCATCGTGTGCGGTAAGGTCATCCCCGACACCACAGTGCCCCTTCAAATCGACCCCAAGACCAAGCGGGTCATCCGCTCCGGCATTGGCCATGAGCTGGACCCGGCCGCCGCGGGCGCTGTTGAAGAAGCGCTGCGCATTACGGATGCCCACGGCGGCGAAGTCACCTTCATCACCATGGGCATCGCGGACGCGACGATAGGAATCCGCAAGGCATATGCCATGGGCGTGGCCAACGGGCTGCATCTGCTGGACGATGCGTTTGCCGGGTCGGACACTCTCGGCACCGCCAAGGCCCTGGCGGCGGCGATCAAGCGGTCTCCCTTCGACCTGGTGATCTGCGGCACGGAGAGCAGTGACAGCTATTCCGGGATCGTCCCGGTGCAGATTGCCATCCTGTTGGGTATTCCGGCGCTCACGTTTGCGAAGGCGGTTTCGGTGGAAGGCAACTCGGTTCGCATCCAGCGGCAGAGCGAGACGGGCTATTCGGTGGTGACGGCCGAGCTGCCTGCATTGATTTCCGTGACCAGTGGTATCAACGAGCCAAGATTCCCGCCGCTTAAAGGGGTCATGGCCGCCCGCAAGATGCCCATTGAGACGCTCTCCGCCTCTGACCTGGGACTGGCCGGTGCGGTGGGCGAGAGCGCGGCCCGAGAGCGAGTGCTTACCGTCGGCGCGCCTCCCGCTCGGACCGCTGGCGAAGTGATCGAGGACGGTGGCGAGGGCGGAAGGCGCATCGCTGTCCTCCTGGCGGCGCGAGGCCTCATCTAGCATGCCTGAGAGGATCTGGGTCTACGGGGAAGTCTCCGCTGGCGCGATTACGACTACCACGCTCGAGCTTGTCACCAAAGCTGCCGAGGTAGGGACCGCCGAAGTCTTGCTCCTCGGATCGGCACCCGCCGACGCGATCGAAACCCTGGGCCAATACGGCGCTAGCAAGGTCTTTCGCTCAGCCGATCCCATCTTTGACGACTATCTGATCCTGCCCGCGCTGGAAGCGGCCGCTGCGCTCATCGGGCAGCAGCAACCTGCCGTGATGCTGTTCGCCTCCACCTACGCGGGGCGCGATCTCGCCGCGGGGCTCAGTGCCCGCCTCGACTGCGGCGCCATCACCGATGTGGGCGACTTTGCGCTCCGGGACGGCTCTGTGGAAGCGACCATTCCGGCGCTGGGCGGCGCCTATCAGAACACCAGCACGCTCGTCAGCGAGGGCACCAAGCTGCTGGTCGTACGCCCCAAGTCGTTCGAGCCAACGGCAGTTGGCGGCCATCCGGAGGTCGAGGAAGTTTCGGCTCCAGGCGGAGCCGACGTAAGGCGCGTTCAAATCGCGGAACGAGTCGACGTTCCTGTCGAAGGTCCGCAGATCGAAAAGGCGCTCAAGATCGTCGCCGGTGGCCGCGGCCTCAAGTCCGCTGAGGGGTTCGCCATGCTGCACGAGCTAGCCGATCTGCTCGGAGCCGCGGTCGGAGCTACTCGTGCCGTGGTGGATGCGGCATGGGTGCCGTATTCGATGCAGGTAGGGCAGACCGGAAAGACGGTCAAACCGGACGTTTACATTGCCTGTGGAATCTCGGGGGCCATCCAGCACCTCGCCGGCATGAAAGGCTCGAAGACTATCATCGCCGTGAACACGGATCCGGAGGCGCCCATCTTCAAGATTGCTGATCTGGGCGTCATCGGTGACGTCTACCTAGTGATTCCCCAGCTCATCCAGGAGATCAAGCAGCGTAAGGGTTTGATCTCCTAGTGTCCCGAATGGGAAGTTCGTCCCCAAGATCGACCAGCCCTCACCCCAACCTTCTCCCAGAGGGAGAGGGGGCAAGCCTCGTGCCTCTCCCTCTGGGAGAGGCCGGCCGCCGGCCTGTAGGGCCAAGGACGGGTGAGGGCTGGGGCGGATGATGCACGAGCCCCTGGCAGGGGGACCTGCTCGCCAGGGGCGAGCGTTCGGAGCTCTGCGTCATCGCGATTTCCGCCTCTACTGGGGCGGCTCAGTCATCTCCCAGGTCGGCGGCTGGATGCAGCAGATCGCCCAGGGCTGGCTCGTTTACGATCTTACTGGTTCGGCCTTCATGGTCGGGCTCAACGGCTTGGCTCAGTCCATTCCCTTCATCGCCCTCTCACTCTACGCAGGAACGGTAGTCGATCGGGTCGATCGTCGCCGCCTTCTGCAGCTAGTGTGCTGGGGTCAGCTCGCGCTCTCGCTCATCCTGGGGATCCTCATCGCTACGGGCCACGTTCAGATTTGGCACATCTATCTCACCAGCGCGCTCCATGGATTGATCGGTGCCTTCGAGAGTCCAGCGCGTCAGGCGCTTCTTCCCTACCTGGTCCCTCGCGGCGACCTGATGACGGCGATCAGCCTCAACTCGATTCAGCGCAAGGGCTCGCAGGTGCTCGGGCCTGCCCTGGGCGGGGTATTTATTGCCAGCTTTGGGGTGGCGGGCGCGTACTTCATCAGGGCCGGTTTCTTCCTGGCTTCCGT
>DASXTD010000767.1:0-2582 GCA_036505655.1 Chloroflexota bacterium | reverse complement strand
CGACCTCGCTGCGCACGAACTCCGCCGGCATCCCTTCCCTGAGCGCAATGAACTCCGTCTCGGCCGTTATCTGCCCCGCCCGCGCGAAGTGGAGTTGGGTGATGGCGCGTTGGCCCCGCAGACCTGGACGTCGGAGTGTCTCGGGGATCAAACTCTCCCCACCCCGGTCGCGAGTCGCGAGTCGCGAGTCGGGTCTGGGGTGCCGTGACTCGTGACTCGTGACTCGTGACTCCTTCACATCCCGAGCTCGAATCCATTCGCCCCGCAGCGACGGCAATCCACGCCGCACATCGAACCCCTGCGGCCCGCTGGTGTCATACACCCGCAGCGGCGGCTCACCGCCCGAGAGCGCGATCTCGCGCATGGGCACGCGCACCCCTCGAGGCCCCTCGACGTACACCTTCGTCGAGTTGGGAAAGGATTCAGAATACGAGCTGGGGGATGGGACGTCCGCCGGCCTGGCTCGTCTAGTTGATCGGGGGGTCTTGGTGCGGGTTGCCATCGCAAGTTGCTCCGTGTGTGGCGTACGGGAACGTGCGCTGGCGCGAGAGAATCGCGGGCGCCGCACTCCCTTCGCCGGTATCAGCCGGATCAGGTTCCAAGGGTGACTTCTCAATCGGTGCGGGAGGGCCAGTTCACGTTGTCTGTGAGTCTAGAGTCTAGAGTCGAGAGTCTATTCGATGTGACTTTAGACTTTTGACTCTTGACTGTCAGCTCACGACTCACGTTTGCTGGCCGCCCACGACGATGCCCCTGGCGGCACGTGAACCTTAACCCGTCAACGCCGGTCGGGTCAAATGAGGCTTGGCAAAAGCTCACCACGGAGAGCACGGAGGGCTCCCCGTTCCGATCGGCTCACGACATGCGTTATCTGCTTTCCTCGAGCAACTTTTGGTGGGCTCCTTCTCATGTGGAGCGCCGATTCAGTAAAACAAAAAAATTCATGAGATGGCGGATCTCGCGATGTCGTTCGTCAAAGGCAAGCTGAACCCTCCGTGTCCTCCGTGTCTCCGTGGTGAGCTTTTGCCAAGCCTCATCGGGCCCGAGAAGACACGAGCCGCAGTGCCTCGATTTCAGGTATCTCCCTTGGCGCCCGGGATAGCCACTCCACCCCGTCTGGCGTGATCAGGTAATCGTCCTCGATCCGAATCCCGGCGTTCTGGTAGCGTTCAACCGTCTTCCGCACCTTGGCGATCATGGCCCGGTTCTTCGGGGTATCCGGCAGCATGTCGAGCAGCTTGGTGCTGATGTATACCCCAGGCTCGATGGTGAAGACGTGGCCCACCGCGAAGGTGCCGCTGCCGGTGTAGGGGCGCGGTGGATCATGGACCTCGAGCCCGATGCCATGGCCGAGCCCGTGGGCCATGTAGAGGAAAGCCTGAGTACAGCTCACCGGGCTGGCGCGACACGACGCGGCCCACGGTGGATCAAAGGTGGCGTTGGGCGACTCGATCAGCCCCAGCCGGGCGAGCCCCCTCGCTTCAACCGCACGCGCCGAGTCTCGCCAGGCCTGCCACGACGCTCCCGGCTTCGCCACCCGCTCGGCAGCCGCCTGGGCATCCCGCACCAGTTGGTAGATGGCGCGTTGCTCCGGGGTGAACTTGCCGCTCACCGGGATGGTCCGGGTGAGGTCGGCGGCGTAGCCGTGGTAAGCCGCACCCACATCCATGACCACGACCTCACCCGCCCCCATGCGGCGGTCGTTCTTCTCGTAATGGTATTGCGTCGAGTTCGGTCCCGAGCCGACGATGGAGCCGAAGGACGGCCCGTCGGCTCCGGCACGGCGGAACCCTCCCTCGATCATCGCCTGCAGCTCGTATTCCCACATCGCCGGTTTGGCCGAGCGCATCGCCTGCTTCAGGCTGCCGACGGTGATCGCGATGGCGCGCCGCAGCATCCCCAGCTCCGCCGCGCTCTTGCGCGCGCGCAGGCTGTCCAGGGTACGATGCGCGTCGCGTACCTCGAAGCCCTGACCCGGATGCCGGGCGATCAGATCGGCCACGAAGCGGGCTCCCCGGGTCAGCGAATCCTGGTCCGCCGCATCAGCGGTGGCGAAGTCGCGTAAGTCGTACACTGGAAGCCCCTGCTCGACCAGGGAGTCGACGGCGGGACGGAGCGCCGGGAGCGACCGGACACTCAGACCTGTTTGCTGCGCCACAGTGGTCGAATCGGGTGGAAATCCGTCGTAGAGCGCCCGCCGCGGATCCCTGGAGGCGGTGAACAGTGTGCCGCTCACGGTGCCGCCCCGCTTGACCAGGAGAAAGGCCGCATTCGGCTCCAGGAATCCGGTCAGGTAGCGGAAGGCCGGAAGCTGGGATTCCTGACGGATACCGGTCGGCTCCGGCACGCCGAACGCGATCACCACCCCGCTGTCGAGGTGGGCCGCGAGTGAATCACGCCGTGCCGCGTATTCGGCCGGCGTGATCTCCTGCGCCGGAGCGCTCGGGGCAAGGCACAACAGCAGAAGAGCGGAAAGCAGCGATATGCGCATGAAGGTCACCGGAAAAGGAAGAAGGGTTGCTTGACAAACCAACCGACCTTAGCCATAAATATGCAATGACCGCTCTTCGCCCGATGCATCT
>DASXTD010000766.1:0-5261 GCA_036505655.1 Chloroflexota bacterium | reverse complement strand
ACCCTGGACATCGACGACGGCCAGGAGAATACGCACCCGTATCTGGCCGAGGCCTTGCCCCAACTCAACTCCGACAGTTGGCGTGTGCTCGCCGACGGGAAGATGGAGACCATCTGGCATCTGCGCCCGAACCTTACCTGGCACGACGGCACGCCGTTCTCTGCCAACGACTTTGTGTTCGCCCTGCAGGTGTACAAGACGCCGGAGCTCGGTCTCTCGACCGGGGCCCCGTTCCCGCAGATCGAGGACATCACCTCGCCGGACGCTCGCACAGTCGTGTTTCGGTGGGCCAAGCCTTTTCCGCAGGCCGCCGCGCTGGGCAACGATTTTCAGGCGCTTCCCAGCCATGTCCTCAAACCAGGCTTCGACCAGGGCGACATGGCTGCCTTCATGAACCATCCCTTCTGGGGCCCGCAATATGTCGGCCTCGGGCCGTACAAGCTGGACCGTTGGGATCCGGGCGCGTCCATCGATGCAGCCGCGTTCGACGGCCATACGTTGGGGCGGCCGAAGATCGATCGCATCGTAATCCGCTTCGTCCCGGACGAAAACACCGCGCTCACGACGCTGCTAGCCGGTGACGTCCAGTTCTCCACCGACCGCACGATTCGGTTCGAGCAGGCGCAGCTGCTCCAGGAGCGTTGGGGCGCCACGGGCGGGACCACAATCCTCACTCCCGCCCAGCCGCGCCACATGGCGATCCAGCAGCGGGCCGAGCATGCGAATCCAAAGCTGCTCCTGGATGTGCGGGGCCGTCAGGCAGTGGCGCACGCTATCGATCGTCAGTCCCTCAATGAAGCGCTGTTTATGGGCCAGGGCGCGATGAGCGAGACCCTGATCACCAGCTTCTTCCCCGCCTACGCCGACGTCGACCGCGCAATTGGCAAGGTTCCGTTCGATGGCGGTGAGGTGACTCGGCTGTTGGGCAGCCTGGGCTATACGAAGGGCTCCGACGGGTTTTTCGCAGTTGGCGGTGAACACTTGACGCTCGGGTTTCTGCAGGAGGCGGGCGATCAGACCGAGCGCGAGCGGACCATCATCACGGACGCCTGGCGCCGACTGGGGATCGACTCGCAGACGACGGTCATCTCCTCCACTCAGCTCCGGGACAACCAGGTTCGGTCCAGCTTCCCGTCCGTCTACTCGACCGCTGCCAGCTCAGGCGTAAAGGGTGGGACCAAAAATCTACAAAACTTCACCACCGGGCATACGTCTAACTACGGTGGTTGGTCCCGCGACGATTACGATCGCCTGTATGCCACCTTCAGCAGCACGCTGGACACCAACGAGCGCAACCGGCAGGTGGTGCAGATGGCTAAGGAGTTGACGGACGAAGTGGCCTTCATCATGCTGTTCTTCAACTACAACGTGTCGGCTTATTCATCCGCCGTCACCGGCCCCGACCCGCACGCGTTCGACACGCTGGTTGACTGGAACATCCAGGAGTGGCAGCTGAGCTAGGGGGCTTAGAGGCAGTCCTGACCCAGTAGCACCGGCACTGATATATCTTCATCGACGTCAGGCCAGTGAACGCCGATGCCACTACCGATCAGCCGCCAATTGGCACGTTGCTGAGGCGTGGCATGGCTCAGGCGGTCCGACCACTCCAGAGGCATCCCAATCTCTCGACCGTCCGAGAGTTGGAAGTAAACCATCGTCTCCGCAAAGCGCACGCCGCTGGCGCGCGGCGGGCTAGCGATGGTGAACGCGTTGCCAGGCATCCAGGAGAACCTCCAGGTTTTCGGCGATGATGGTCTCGATCCTTCTTAGCTCAGGATTAGCGTAGCCTGCGCTGAAAGCGGCGGCAACCGGTGAGAGCCAAAATTTGGCCTCACCATCCCCGGACTCGACGTGAATATGAGCTGGTTCGTTTCCCTCCTGCATGTAGAAAAAGAACCGGTATCCACGCACACGTAAGACGGTCGGCACGCTGGTGGTCTGAGCGACAACCGGCCTACAGCGGCAGGCTGACCGTAGCCACTCCACGGGCGGCCTCGTAACGCGGATTGTCCACGCCGATTTCCAGCTCTACGACGCCCTGGCCGTCCACGATCTCCTTGCTGGTCACTTTCGCGCGGCCGGTGAGCGTATCGCCGGGATGGCTGTTCTTCACCATGCGGAACGGGCCCATCTTGCGAATGCGGCCGTCCAGGCCCATCCAGCGCCGCAGAGTAATCTCGAATAGCATCTCGTAGCCGCGCGTGTTGAAGATCACGTCGTCCAGCCCCGCCTTGCGGGCGAGCTCGCGGTTGTGGTGGATGGAGCCAAACATGCGGTCCACGGCCACGCTCATCACCAGGCGCTGGTAGTTCAGCCACAGGTGATAGGGTGGGATCTCGTCTCCGATCTTTACTTCGCCAAACTTAATCTGCTCGGACCAGTCGGCGGGGCCGCTCTCCGGCGGTTGCTCGGCCGCCGGCTTCTGCTCGACGGGAGCCGCCTGGGCCGACTCCACCCGGTCGGGATGCGGATCGTACCGATAGCCAGTATTGCGGCTGATCAGCACCAGCTCACCGGTCTGCTTGTACATGCGGGTCTCATTCGTGAGGAAGACACCTACGCCCACTCGGGTCGTCTTGGGCTCGATTTTGGTGAGGGCAGTGGTTCCGGTGAGTCGATCGCCGGGATAAACGGGCTCAAACCCTTCCCACTCGGCGGCGGCGTTGAAGCCTTTGGTGAATGGATTGGGCATTTCGCCGCGCCGAGAGCCAGTGCGCTCGGGGAGGCCCGGAGCCCAGATGGGCGGCTCCCCTGGGGACCAGTAGGGGAGCAATGACCACAGCGGAATCATGGCTGAAGGCGCCACGACCGTCCGGAAGCCGTGCGCCTGGGCCACCTTCTCGTCATAGTGCAGGGGGCAGTCGAAACAATACACCTCAAGCTTGCGGCGGATATCGTTCACCGATACCTCATCGACCCCGGCGAACGAGCTCTCTTTCCCCAGGTATTGTTCCAGGTCCTCGATCGTCGCCGGCTTCCGAGAAGTCGTCTCCGCCATCTTTCCCTCCCGCTCTGCGAACCGGCGCATTCTAGCGAGTGCGGTCAGATCAGGCGAGCACACCACGGACGACGAGCCGCTGGGAGTAGTCTTGCAAGTCAGTCAGCCACACGCCCGTGCAGGTGATCAACGTGACTGAGGCAGTATCAGTCGGCTCGACGACCGATACGTCAGACGGAGAGACGGCCCGCACGTCGGTCACCTGGTAAACGAATTCCCGGTCGTCGCTGAACAACGACACCTGGTCGCCCGGTTGCAGCTGGTCGAGGTGCTGGAACACGTTGCCGAGCGTGCGGCTGATCACGTGTCCCATCAGCACTGCGTTGCCTTTCTCGCCTGCGCCGGCGGTTCCCTCCGCATGTCCGACCCGAAACGGCGGCACTTCCCAGGTCATGGCTCCGTGCACCTCGGCCAAAGGCGCGAAGATAACCTCTGAGTCGAGGCCTATGGCGGCCGCGCGTATGCCCGTGATAGGAACAGTCTCGGCAGGGAGATCATCGGGAACCGCTAGATCCGGGGGCCGACTGTCGGTCACGCCCGCAATCCGGGGCAGATCGAGCGGAATGCTGATGTCCCGAACCGGGGCCGGGAGGCTCTGGATCAGACCCACCAACCCGATCACCAGCAGGGCGTTACCAATAAAACGAATCAGCTGAATCATTTGGTGTTTCCCGAGGTGGGCTCGGATGGCTTGGCCCGGGAGGATGGGGCGCTCCACCCTCCCAGGCCAAATGGGAATGCGATGATCTTTCTCGGTATCAGGCCGACTAGCGCCGAGTCAGCCGCCGCAGGAGCGCGCCCGCGCTAGCGAGTCCACCGACCAGATAGACGGCAGGGATGGCCGTGCCCGGGATGAAGGGCTCGCCGGTCAGGGGCAGTTCGCCTATCGCCTGGACGCCCGCGACTTCGACTTGGTCCGGACGCTCGGTGAAAACGCCCGCGACGCCATTTGCGGGAGCTCCTGCCTGTTCCGCAGGGGCCTCACGCTCGGTGAAAATGCCCGCCACTCCACTCGGGGGAGCTCCCGCCGCCTGCAGCGCCTCTTGGACCTCCTGGTTGGTCATCTTGGCGACCTGCGCAGTCGAAATGCCCAGGACCTGGGAGACCTGACCAGGGGCGAAATTCTGCTGGCCAGGCAGGATGGTCCCCGCGGAGGCCGTCTGCGTGCTTGGTACGCCCTGCACGCTTGCCGCGCTCGGCACGCTAGCGGCGTGCACCAGGACCCCGGCTACTTGCGCGCTGCCGGCGCTGACCGCGCTTATGGCGCCCACGGGGGTCGTGCCACTCGTGGCAGACTTTACGGTGTTGTCGGCCCGAACGCCGGAGACACTAGCCACACTGACGGGACTAACAACTCCCGCCAGCGTCTTGCCGCTGTTGGCCGAGGCGGACTGGCCGGCGCTCTTGACACTCTTGGGGTGTTGCGGCGTCGCCGGGCTGGCACCCTTTGCCTGCACGCCCGCCACCGAGGCACCATGGCCCGGGCTCTTGATGCTCTTTGGATGCCTTGGAGTAGCCGGGCTGGCGCCCTGTGCCTGCACGCCAGCGACCTGGGTGCTTCCCCCCGGACCCGTTGTGCCGCTTTTGACCGAGGCCGGGTGGCCCTCGCTCTTGGCGCTGGCCTCATGCTTAGGCGGTGTTACGGCCTTAGCTTCTTTGGGCTGCTTGGTGTTCTCGTGCCCTTCGGCCTTGACCTGGTTGTCGTCGCCATGACCGTGGTGGTCACTGCTGTGCAAGTTGCCATTTGCGTCTGCGTCGCCGCCGCTGCCGCGCTGGTCGCTCTTGATGTCGGCCGTGGTCTGGTTGTCCTCGCCATGGCCGTGGTGGTCATCGCTATGCAAGTCGCCATTGGCGTCGGGGTCGTCGCCGCTGTGGCCATGCACGTCGTTGGAGTTGCCGTGTTGATGGCTATGGCCGGCTGCCAGCGCTGCTCCGGTGAGAGCTGCGGTCAGATAGGCGGCGCCCAGCGTCGCGGCGCCCACGCGCGCGATGGGAGAGCGGAGCCATTGGCTAATTCCTGCGATCTTTCCCGGCTCAAACTCCTCAATGGGCTCTTCGATGATCAGAGTGCTGTGTCGTCTTGCTTTCATCGTTTCACCTCCGATGTTGAGCTATCTAGCTTCGCGGGGGGTGGGGGTGGGACTAAGGGAACAAGCGAGGGCCACGCGCCGGCCAACGGCGTGCGATCCCCGGGCCCTCGGGTCAAGCTACCGCATGGATCCTCCACGGGTCCGGGTTCACCAGTCGTTCGAAAGCGAGGTCG
>DASXTD010000765.1:0-7981 GCA_036505655.1 Chloroflexota bacterium | reverse complement strand
AAGCCTCCCCCGCGGGGGGAGGGGGTTAGTGAGGGGAGGGTGGCGCGGTAGACGAAGCGGTCGCGGCCGCCGAGGTCGTACTTGTAGCGCTCGTTGCCGCGCATGAAATCGTAGGTAGTGCGGCCACGCTCGATGGCGGCTTGTAGCTCGAGCGCGACAAGGGCGATGCCGGGGCTGAGCGCCCGGAAAGCGGGATCGAAGCCGGAGTTGTAGAGAGAGACGGTATCGCCACGCTCGAAGGAAACCGCGGAGGCGACGGGCTGGTCGCCGAATCGGAGGAGCGAAAGGCGGGTCCAGCCGCGCTCGGCGAGGGCGCCAAAGGCGTCGGTGAAGAAGGCCTCGATCTCAGCGCTCAGGAAGTTGGCCTTGTGGGCGTCCACGCTGGCTCGGTGCATCGAAAAGAACACGGGCAGCCGCTCGGCAATTTCCTGAGGATCAGTCGCGACGTCCAGGATGAGCGGGCCATCGGCTTCGGCGCGGCGGAGCTTGCGACGCAGCTCGTGGCGGTCCTTCTTGGGCAGCCCAGCCAGGTAAGCGTCCCAATCCGAAGCGAGAGGAATGTAGGGGCAGGGCTCGATCGGCTCGATTTTGATGGAGGATTCCGTCATTAGGGAGGGGCCTTCTCCGCGGAGAGCGTGGAGCAGGGGGCTATCTTCGAGTAGGGGCTCGAGGGCGACCGAGCCGGCTTCCTCCCGGAAAGCCTGGACATGATCGAGCAGGGCGGCAACAACGGCCTGCTCGTGCCCTGGTAATGTCAGCAGATCAGCGTAGTCGGTGGTCTCCTCGCGGCCAATAAAGCGGAGCTCTGGGCTGGAGGCGGAGTGGCGAATCATGAGCGGGGCGATGCCGACCAGCTGGCCGCCTTCGCGGACGGTGACGAGACGAAGCTCGTGGTCAGCGCCGAAGTGGGCCCACCAGCGGGAGAGCCATTCCCAGCTCAGGAATATGGGTGCCGCCGGGCAAGCATCGAACAGCTCCTGCCAGGGGGCACGGAGCTGAGTCAATGCCTCCGGTGAGGAAGAGACTGCGAGGTCCATTAACGGCACTCACCAGTCCAAACCTCGGGGTTGCGTCCCGAGACCGCTCCGCTCAATGGGCACTCCGGTTGGGGGGTCGGATACTCGGGAGTCCGGGGGGTGGCGGGAGCCTAAACTCGAGCTCCGAAGAGGAACCGACTCGACGATATTTTGGGCGGTAGGCCCGGAAGGAGTCGAACCTTCGACATGTCGCTTATAAGGCGACTGCTCTGCCGCTGAGCTACGGGCCCGCGTGCGTCAGTATAGCAACCAGGGGTGGTAGGATAGGCGGCAATGAGGACGTATCGATGTATCTCCGGGGACAGCCACCTGGAGGTTCCCTGCGATTGGTGGACGCCGCGGGTGCCGGCCAAGTATCGAGACCGGGCGCCGCGGCGCATTCGCATGCCTAATGGCGGCGATGGGTTCCTGGGCGAGAACTCCCCGGTGATTTTCGGGGGCACGGCTCACTACGCGGGTAAGACGCCCGCCGAGTTCAATCCGATGGTGGCCGAACATATGGAAGAAGCGGCCGGCTCGGGACCGCCGGAGCAGCGCCTCCGCGAGCAGGATGCAGACGGCGTGGACGCCGAGCTGCTGTTCGCTAGCAACACGGCGATGAAGGTCTGTCGAGGCATTACCGATGACGAGGCTTTTCGGGCGGTAATACGGGCCTACAACGAATATCTGGGCGAGGAGTATTGCGCGGCGGCACCCGACCGGCTGTTTGGCGCCGGCGTCCTTCCGCATCGCGGGCTGGAGTCCGACCTGGAAGAGCTGGAGCACTGCAAAGACGTCGGCTTAAAGACGGTGGTGGTGGGCCGGTATCCAGGTGGCAAGCCCTATCCAACCGAAGATGACGACCGGTTCTGGACCGCGGCGATGGATTTGCAAATGCCTATCACGATCCACACGATGATGGGCGGGCGGCGGGCCGGGACATTCTTGCCCTATCCGAAACAACCGGAGGGCGAGATTCCGGATGACGACTACTATCTACGGTTGTATCGGCACGCCAAGCCGCACGCTGGTGGCGTCGAAGCGCTGCAGATGGTGATGGCGGGTGTGTTCCAGCGGTTTCCGAACCTCCAAATCTACTGGGCCGAAAACAACGTCGGGTGGCTGCCCTACTACTACGAGCAGATGGACCTGGAATGGGAGCGCAACCACGTGTGGGGTGAGCGGCTGTTTGGCGCGACGGAGCTCAGCGAGGCGCCCAGCCAGTACATCAAACAGCATGCATACTGGGGCTTCTTTGACGATCCGGTGGGCATGAAGCTCCGGCACGAGGTAGGCGTGGATCGAATTATCTGGGGCAACGACTTCCCGCACGTGGTTACGGGGTGGCCGCATTCGCCGGAGATCCTGGAGCGCGAGCTCGACGGAGCCACGCGGGCCGAGAAGCAACGGATTGTGGCTGGCAATTTGATTGAGTTTTTGGGGCTGGAGGCGGTGGTGGAATGAGGGGTATCACCCCCACCCAACCCTCCCCCGTGCGAGGGGGAGGGGGGAGACGGGGGCCCTCACCCTACCCTCTCTCGCTGCGGCAGGAGAGGGAGACGTTGGTAGGAGGCGGGACGGTGGCGCAGACTGAAACTGAGGAACGAGCGCTTTCGCCGAAGGAGCTCATCGAGTCGTTGGAAGCGGAACGAACGCAGTTCATGGGTGGTCGGCCCCCTTTCCGCAACGAGGGTCGCCCGAGCCAGACGAAGGAGCAGATCGCAGCGGGGAAACGGCGGAGCCATGTGGGCGGCGATCCTAACCATCGGTTCGAAGGCGAGCGCTACCTCAACGCGGAAGACAAGACGGTTCGCCGCAAGCAGCTCCGCAAGCTAGTCGACGAGGGCGGCCAGACCTCGGTCGGGGGGCCGATGCCCAGCCACCCGGTGCTGAGCAAGTGGCAATCTTACGAGTTTGGGCTCACTGACGAAGAGATCACGGCGCTCGAGAAGCAAGATTTGAGCCCAACCAATCTGGTGACACAGGGTTGGTGGGTGTACGTGCAGCGGATCTCGAGCTGGGCGGTAGCAATTGGCACCTCATTGGTAGGAGAGGGCTCCAAACGGCTGCCGGGCGCGCAGGAGTACTACGCGCAGCTGATCGACACGGCGCGCGAAGACTATGAGGCGATGGGCATCAAGAATGTGGACCGGGCGGTGCAGCTGATGATCGAGCACGCGCCGTTTGGGGTGGACCTGGAGCATGCGCGATTCGGTGAGGAAGTGATCGAGGAGTTCGTGAACACGCCGGAGCTGCAGGAAGAGATGCGGCAGGCGTTCATTCTGACGATGCACAAGATCTGGAACGATCGCATTTGACGGGTAGATTCCCGCCTGCGCGGGAATGACGGAGAAAAGGGCGGGAATGGCGGAGAAAAGGGCGGGAATGACGGAGAAATGGCGGAATTACGGAGAAAGGGCGGGAATGACGGAGAAAAGGGCGGGAATGACGGAGAAATGGCGGAATGACGGAGAAAAGGCGGAATTACGGAGAAATGGCGGGCGGGGCCCCGCTCCGTAGGGACATGAGAGTTGGTTTTCTCAATGGGGATCGGGGCCCGCTCCGTAGGGGCATGAGAGTTGGTTTTCCCAATCCGGATCGGCTGGCCTGCTGGTGGGAGCGGGCGGCGCTGGCATCTGAGTTCGACCGCATGTACGCCTAAGCCCTCGTGGCGAGATAAGTGAGCCAGTTGGGGGCGGCCCTCACTCTCCCTTCTCCGACTGCGATGGGAGAGGAATTCCGAGTAGCACCATTTATTTCATCACGGCGCCTGAGGAGGCGAGATGGCAGGAACGGGCAAGGTTGCGCTGATCACAGGCGCCGGGCGCGGAATCGGCAAGGCATTGGCGCTCGCTTTTGGGCGGGACGGATACGCCGTCGCGGCTGCCTCCACCACAGCTGAGCGCAATGACGCAGTCGCAGGCGAGATTCGCCAGACTGGGGGCGAGGCGCTCCCGTTGACGATTGACGTCACCGACGAGCAGGCGGTGCGCGACGGCGTCAAGAAGACGGTAGACACGTTCGGACGGGTAGATGTTTTGATTAACAACGCAGGACTGAAGACGAACCTCGTGCCGACCGAGCAACGCAGCTCGCTGAAGGACCTCGATCCGGCACTCTGGAGGCGCATGCTAGACGTGAATGCCACAGGTGCGTTCCTCTCCGCCCGCGAATGCATTCCAGCCATGCTGGCGAATGGCGGGGGGGCCATCATCAACATTTCCACTGGTGCTGGAGTCACACCCCGCCCGGGCCAGGGCGTGTACGCGGTCTCGAAGGCGGCTCTCAACATGCTCAATGGAATCCTCGCCCTCGAGCTGAAGGACCACAACATCTCGGTGAATGCGCTGATACCCGGTTTTACGGTGGAGCGGCCGCCCGCGAACCGCCCCCAGGGCAGCTCGCCGCTCAAGACCGGGACGAGCGCGCCCTTATGTCTCTATCTCGCGAAGCAGGATCCGATCGAGGTGACCGGCCAGATCATCGACGTGCTGAAGTGGAACGAGGAGCATGGGTTCGGGGGTGAGGAAGCGTGGAGCATCTTCGCCCCATGAACCCAAGGGATCTGCAGGCGGGCAGGGCCCGCTCTCCCCAACCTCCCCCTGCGAGGGCGAGGGAGTGATTGTCGCAGGTGCGCGGGGGCCCTCACCCCTCCCTCTCCCGCTGCGGCAGGAGAGGGGGTCAGACGCGGCGGGGGACAAGCCCCCGCCCTACCGGACCGACGGAATCACCCCCTCCCTAGCCCTCCCCCGTCCGAGGGGGAGGGGATTAATTTAAGAGGGAATAATCAAAAAAGGGTACGATGCGTGGGTAGGGGCCATTTGCGGCCCGTTTTGGTGTGATGGACATCGGCTTACGCCTGCTCATATTGGTCGCGCTGCTGGCGTGCAACGCTTTCTTCGTGGCGGCCGAGTTTGCCCTGGTCACGGCCAGAAAAACCCGCATTGAAAGTCTAGCCGCCGAGGGCCATAAAGCGGCCATAGCGGTTCGGCGCGCCATGGATGACCCCAAACGATTCATATCAGCTTGTCAGATGGGCGTCACCATGGCCAGCCTGGGCCTCGGCTGGGCGGGTGAGGGCACCATCGCGGAGTGGCTCGAGGGCGCGCTGGACGGTCTCGTACCAGCTGGCGTGCTTGGGATCACCGTGCACACCATGGCGATTCCGGTGGCGTTCGCCACGGTGGCCTTTCTGACCATCAGCCTGGGCGAGCTGGTGCCAAAAATGATTGCGTTGGAGCGAGCGGAGTCGGTAGTGCTGGTCGCGGTTCGCCCGGTGACCGTGGTAGGAATCGTCTTTCGCCCATTCATCGCGGCTTTTTACTCGTTCACGGACATTGTGTTGCGGGCACTCGGGTTCCGCTGGGCGGCGGAACATCACCAGGCTTACTCCCTGGAGGACCTCAAGGCGCTGTTGCGGTCGAGTGTCGGTACAGCACTGCCCGGTGAGGAGCCCAGTGCCCTGGCCGAGCGCGCGCTGGACCTGGGGACGCTGGTGACGCGTCAGATAATGGTGCCTCGGACCGAGATGATCGCAGTGCCGGCCAAGGCCGATATAGATCTGCTGCTGGATGTGATGCGTAAGCATCAGCATTCACGCTATCCCGTGTTCGATGAGTCACCGGACAATGTGATCGGCGTGATTGCGACCAAGCAGCTGGCGGCGGAGCTGCCCGAGCTGAACGGCAGGCGGCGCCTGGCCCCGGAGGGGAAATCACAGTCAGCTCCCCTCATGGCTGGCGACCCTGATAATGGGCACACGGATGTATTCAATCTGCGCGACTACATGAGCGCGCCGCTGTTCGTACCGGAGAGCATGCCGGCCTATCGTCTGCTCAACCGAATGAAGCAGCATCGGAGCCACCTGGCCATCGTGGTGGATGAGTACGGGGCGACGGCAGGCATCGTTTCCTTGCGAGACCTGCTGGACCGAATCGCCGGCGAGGTGCGGGATGAGACGGACCAGGAGCCGCCGACGATCGAGCGGCTAGCGGATGGATCGGTGATGGTAGATGGCCTGGCGCTGCTGGGCGACGTGGAAGCGGAGCTCAATATCGAGCTCGGCGAGGATTACGATACCCTCGGAGGGCTAGTTTTTGGCAAACTAGGGCGGCGCCCAAGAGTGGGCGACGCGGTGGAAGCCGCCGGATGCCGGTTCATCGTGGAAGAGCTCGATGGACTGCGGATTGCCCGAGTGCGTGTCGAGGCCCCTGAGGGGAGCCGAGAGGGAGGCGAAGAAACGCCATGAACCTGCATCACCTCGAAGTCTTCTGCGCCGTGGTCTGTCGCGAAAGCTTTTCTGGGGCGGCAGAGCAGCTGTACATGACGCAACCCGCGGTGAGCATGCAGGTCCAGGCGGTGGAGCACTACTTCGGCGTCCAGCTGCTGGAGCGGCGGAGCCGGCGGGTAGCGCTGACAGAATCGGGCAAGCTGGTATACGACTGGGCGGTCGAGGTGCTGCGTCTCGAGAAGCAGACGCGGAAACAGCTCGACGAGTTCAAGCGGGCTGAGACCGGACGCATCGTGGTGGGAACGAGCATGGGGCTGGGAAGCCACGTGCTCCCACAGATGATCCATGGGTTCAAAAAAGATCATCCGGGGGCAGAGGTGGTCATTCGATTGGCCGATCGGGAAGAGGTGTTCCAGGAGATCCTGGCGGGTACGCTCGACCTCGGCGTGCTGACGGCGATCGAGATTCCGCCGGGGCTGGAGACCGAGATCGTGGGGACCGAGGAGATGGTGTTCGTGGTGGCACCCACGCATCGGCTGGCCGGCCGCAAACGGGTCACGCTCCATGACCTGGCCGAGGAGCCGTTTGTGGTGCCGCCGAGAGGGATGGGCTATCGGCGGCTGATCGACCAGATGCTGGCGGCCCAGGGACTCGACAACGTACAGGTCCTCATGGAAGTGGGGATTGTGGAGGGCGTCAAGCGAGCGGTGGAGCAAGGCGTTGGGGTCGGGGTGATGCTGCGGAGTGCGGTAACACTGGAGCTGGAGCAGGGGTGGCTGGTGGAGCTACCTGCCCCACACGATACCCCTACCGTCGATCTGTGCCTGGTGCGCAGCCCGCAACATAGGGCGTTTCCGATGCTGCAAGCGTTTACGGATATGCTCCGCGTGGAGCTTGGTAAGGAATACGGGCGGAGCGATCTGCATGCGGTTACCGGGCATGGGCGCGAGGCGCTAGCAGGCGTAAAGACCGAGCGCTAACGACTGAGGGCTTGGGTGGTGAAACCGAAGCCTGCTGAAGAAGTCCGGTCACCCTCACCCTACCCTCTCCCAGGGGGAGAGGGGGCAACCCGTGACGTGCCTGATTCGTGGCGGATTCCCGTTGGGTGGCAGCTTTCCTATCGGGCCGTCACCGGAAGCACAAATGATGACGGGCGCGAGGCCGCATCCTTCGGTTCGGGTGGGCCGGTCGTGTTCCTGGCGGATGATCAGTGGGCGGGCCGAGGCCGATACGGGCGAAGCTGGATCGCGCCGGCCGAAAGCAGCCTGCTTTTCTCGATTCTTGCGCGTACCTCTTTGGAGCCGATTCTCCTTACGGCGACCTGTTCCGTGGCGGTGGCCGAGGTGCTGCGGGAGGCCACCGGGCTGGCGGCGCGCATCAAGTGGCCGAACGACGTCATGGTGGGCGAGCGCAAGATCTGCGGTGTGCTGACCGAGGTGGTCGGCGCGGCGCCCGCTGCAACGATCGTCGGCCTAGGTCTCAATGTGAACCTGGCATTGGACGCGCCCGGGCTGCCAGAGACGGCCACGTCGGTATCAGCTGAGCTGGGCCGGCCATTCTCGCGCCAATTGCTCTTCGAGCGGATTATCGCGCGCATCGACACGGCATTGAGGCTCGATCCCGCTGAGCTGGCCGCGGCTACATGGATGCGCTGGGAGGCGCTGCTATGGCGGCGCTCTCAATTGGTTCGAGTGGCGGACGGCGGCCAGAAATGGGAAGGCATCGTGGAGGGTCT
>DASXTD010000764.1:0-2345 GCA_036505655.1 Chloroflexota bacterium | reverse complement strand
GGCTCGGTTTGATCGCGCTGAGGCCGTATGGGTAGCCGGGGGTGCCGCGATGGCCCTCCATACCGTGCCCGCCATCGAGGAGGAGTTCGGAAAGCCCACCTTCACCAACCTAAGCGCCGAGGTGTGGAACGGGTTGGTGCGCCCAGGCGTAATCGAGCCCATAGCAGGTTGGGGGACGCTGCTTGAAATGAAAAGCTAATAGGTAATCACATCCGGTCGGCAGAAGGATGCTCGCCGGGCGCGGGGCCTTTAGCGAAACTCCCACTCGTGGATGTTCCAGGCCACGTTGCTCTCCGGGGTGACCAGCTTGGGGCCGGTCAGGTCCGAGGTGAACACCCAGGGCTGAGTCGGGAAGAACAGCGAGATGGAAGGAAGGTCGGCGCTGTACAGCTTCGCGATGTCCACCGCTATGCGGGTTCGTTCGGACGGCGCCAGGGCGGTGGTGAACGCCGTGATCAGGCGGTCCATCTCGGGGTTCGTGTAGCCGTCGTAGGAGCCGCCGCGCCAGTTGTTCTCCGGCCGCGGGACATTGATGGAGGACATGCCATTGATTCCGCCTTCACCCACGTTGCCGCTATAGATGTAGAGCCCGGGAAAGGAGGCGCGTGCCTGCGTATCCTGGGCCTGGACCGCCGGCAGCACTGCTTCGTGCATGTCGAATCCGACCTGCCGCCAGCCGCTCGCCATGGCCGACATCTCGGCCTCGTTGTCTGTCCCTCCGTTTGTCTTGACCTCCGAGGAGAACCGTCCCCCGCTCGGGCTGGCGTAGGTGCCGTCACCCCCCTTGGTGAATCCCGCCTCGGTCATAAGCTGCGAGCTCAGGCGAAGGTCCAAGGGATACTTGGTGAGCGCCCCGTCAGCGGCTCGCCCCAGGTCAGAGGTCGGTGAGAAGATGCTGTCCGAGATGGGAAACTGCCCATCGTAGATGAGGCCGTCGATGCCGGGTTTGTCCACCGCGTAAGCGAGGGCCTTTCGCACCCGGGGGTCCTGAAGGGCGGCAGGGCTCACGAAGTCCGGGCGGGCCTGGAAGTGGGCTGCCCGCCATTGGTTGCCGTACAGGACCGCCGATCCACCCCCCGGCCCCCACTGCTTCATGAGGGTTGCCACTTGGGGTGGCGGCAGGCCATTATCGGCCGCAAGCTGCACGTCGCCCGAGAGCATGCTGGCCAGAGTTGTGTTGCCGTCGGGCATGAAGAGCAGCCTGATCCGCTGGATCTTGGGAGCCCCCAACGCGTGCCGATCGAACGCGGCGGCCTCGATGAAAGCTCCTGGTTCCCAGCGGTCGAGACGGTAGGGCCCGAGCCCCACAAAGCCGGTGGACCAATAGGGGTGATTCAGAATTGCATCGGCTGATCCCGACTCCAGGGCTGCGCCCAGGATGGAGCGGCGCAGCGGCGGCAAACCATTGGCGCCCGTTCCTACACTTTGGAGGGACCCTGCCGAGGCGTAGGGCTGCTTCCAGTGGATCAAGACCGTCCGCTCGTCCGGAGCGACGACCTCCTGGATGAGGTTGATCGGCGGTGTCGCCGCAGTCCCGAGATCCGGCGTCGCATAGACCTTCCAGGAAAACACAAAGTCGTCCGCTGTCAAGGGCGCCCCGTCGTGCCAGACCAGGTTGGGCCGCACGCGATAGGTCGTCTCCATGGTCCCATCTGAAGAGACTTTCCAGCTGTCGGTATTGAGCTGGGGCAGGGACTCCGCGAGGTAAGGTTTGGGGTCCCCCTTGTCATCAAGCAGCGCGAGATCGGCATTGAACATGCGTTTCGATAAGTACAGGGCAACCCCGGTGTTCTGGCCGAGACCCCGTGCGGCGATTCCCTTGGGCTCGACGCGGAGCGCCGTGACCAGGGTGCGCGCGGGCTGAGCCGGTCCGCCTGAGGCGGACGATGCCGAGCCGCCCGGGCCCGGCGCCGTGGCGCAGGCGGTTGCAAGAAACGCTGCCACCAGTGGAAAGAAAATCCCTCGCCTCATCCTCACCCGCCCTTTCTCTTGCATCCCTCTGGGAAATTTGGACTTGATTAAGCCAAACTGTGGCAAGCATAGCGCAAGCGAAGCAGAGCTGGAGCGAAGCAACCTGACCCTTATCCTGAGCGCCGACATCGTAAATAGTCTCATGGACCCACGTAAGGCCATGGAGGCGCTGCGGCCACTGATGGTCGAGGAAGCTGCCGGCTCTACCTTCCACATGCCGCCGTTCGGCGCCAGTCGGATCAACACCTTTCGCGTGATCGGTGGCGGCCTCCAGGGGATGGGTCGGATGGGGCTGCGCTCCGGCGAGGCCGTGCTCCTCTTCGACACGACCCCTCAGCGCAACTTGCTCGCCGTCGTGGGCGGAGACATGGGCG
>DASXTD010000763.1:0-8949 GCA_036505655.1 Chloroflexota bacterium | reverse complement strand
CCAGGAGCCACGGATGACGGGACGGCTCGCCGAGTCGGTCCCGTCGGTGGACGATGGCAGTATCTCGATCACGCCGGACGGGCGGATGCGGGTCGTCTACCACCTGCGCCATGGTGTGACCTGGCAAGACGGCAGCCCCTTTTCTGCCCAGGACCTCGTCTTCACCCAGACCTTCCTGATGGACAAGAACCTGCCGGTGGTCCTGCGGGATAGCGCCAAGCAGGTCGCTTCCATCGAGGCGCCCGACGATTTCACTGCCGTCTTCACGTTTGCGCAGCCCTATTCGCTGGGTGGGTCGCTCGGAGTGCGGGACTATTGGCCGCAGCCGCGCCATTTACTCCAGGAACCCTACGACCGTTATCAGGCCGGCGGAAGCGCCGATGAGGTCGTGAACCTGCCCTACTGGACGTCCGCGTACGTCGGACTGGGCCCGTTCCGCGTGACCGCGTTCGACCCGGGTGAAGGTGTCACGATGCAAGCCTACGACGGTTTTTTCCTGGGCCGTCCCAAGGTCGATACGGTAAACGTGCGCCCATTCCGCGATGAGAACACGCTGTTTGCCAACGTGCTCGCGGGCGCGATTGACGTCTTTCCGGAGCCTGCATTGCACCCCGAATTCGCCGACGACCTGAAAAACTGGGAGGCGCAGAGCCTGGGCACTGTTCATACCTTGCCGGGCACCACATCGTTCCTGGCCCCGCAGTGGCGCCCCGAGGTGCAGAAGGAGCCGGCCAACCTGGACGTACACGTGCGGCAAGCCCTGTACCAGGCCATCGATCGCGATGCCTTTCCGCCCGGCCTGGTGCAGCAGGCTTGGTCGCTGCTGCCACCCGGCCATCCGCTGTACGACGCCACGAAGGATGCGCTGAAACGCTATCCATACGACCCGGTCCGGGCTCGGGCACTCCTGGAGGAGGCGGGCTGGACCATGGCGCCGGATGGTCTGCTTCGCAACAACACGGACGGGCGTAAATTCCAGAACCGCATTTCGACCGTGGCCACCGGTCGCCAATGGGAAGTGGCGACCTATGCGGATGCCTGGCGTAAAGTGGGCATCGAAACCGAAGAGGCGCTGGTTCCGGCGGCCCAGTCGCGCGATCTGCAATTCCGGGCGCTCTATCCTAGCTGGGAAGCTAGCTCGTCCGCCTACGGCGATGGCATCCTCGGCCGGCTGACCGGGCCGGCCGCCAGTCCAGAGAACCGCTGGTCGGGTAACCGAGGTGGATACGAGGATCCGGAGGCGCAGCGACTCATCGGCCGCTACTACGCCAGCATCTCGGAGAAGGACCAGCTCCAGGTGATGCGCGAACTCTCCGACCTGGTCGTCAACCAGCTTCCTCTGCTCATCTCCTACTACGGCACCTACTACAATGGAGTCCGTAAGGGTGTGACTGCCCTCAATGACGCCTACGGGAAGCAGGACACATCAGCCCGAAATTCCCATTTGTGGGACGTCACGTCGTGAGAAGGCAGGGGCCAGACCGGGGAGAATGAGATGCTAACTGAAGAAATTAATAAGCTGATCTGCGAGGTGGGGCCGGGAACCCCGGGCGGCGAGTTTATGCGCCGCTACTGGCACCCGGTGAGTATGTCCAGCGAAGTCACCGCCGGCGGCCAGCCCAAGCAGGTCCGCATCCTGGGCGAGGATCTAGTTCTGTTCCGTGATGATCAGGGCCGCCCGGGCCTGCTGGGCGTTCACTGTTCACATCGGTTGGTGTCCCTGGCTTACGGCCGTCCCGAGGATGGCGGCCTGCGCTGCCCGATGCATGGCTGGCTGTACGACATTGGCGGGCATTGCCTTGATCAGCCGGCCGAGCCCGATGAGACATTCAAGGACCGCATCCGGCACCTGGCCTATCCCTGCCAGGATATGGGCGGGCTCATCTTCGCCTACATGGGCCCGGAAGAGAAGATGCCGCTGCTCCCCCGTTACGAGGCGCTGGTCCGCGAGGACGGCAACCGCCAGGTCACATGGTGGCCGATCGAGGGGAACTATCTCCAGCACCTCGAGGGGGCCTGGGATAACATCCACGCCGGGTTCCTACACACGATGCATTGGTCCGAGAAGAAAAAGGAGTTGCCCAGCCTCCCGAAGCCGAAGGTCGAGCTGATGGAAACCGAGTTCGGTCTCATCCGGCGGAGCGACCAGTGGCACCCCGGAGCCACGTTTGGCCGCGCCTACGGCTACTTCTACATGCCGACCGGTTGGCAGCGCCTCCAGTCCAACTGGATCCCCAACCAGTTTCGCTTGGATCGAGCCAACCCCCAGGACGACATTCAGAAGTTCCAGTCCTGGTTCGTACCTGTGGACGACGGCCATACCCTCCGCTACCAGGTGGCCTTCGCGCCCCTCAATGCGGACGGGACCCCCTTCAAGTGGCGGGGAGACGGCCAGCTGATGCAGCCGACCAGGGAACAAGACTACGGTCGGGATTTCGCGCATATTGACTCGATCTCAGGCATCGATCCTTCAACTGCCGAGACCTTCCGCGCCCAGGATACGATGGCCAATGAGACGCAGGGCTACCCCTATATGGATCGGAGCCGCGAGCACCTGGGGGCCCACGACCATATCCAGACGGCGATGCGGATGATGATCCTGAAGGGCATATCGGACGTGCAGAACGGCGTCGATCCGAAACATATCCTACGTGACTCGGAGCAGAATGACGTCTTCTACATCCGCGGAGCGGATGCGCTCGAGCAGTTCACCAATGAGCGCGAAGTGGCGGGAGCCCGCTGATGGAACGCAACTATCCGATCATTTCCGCGGATTCCCATTTGCAGGTCGCCCCGGAGCGCTGGACTGGGCGCATCCCTGCTCAGCATCGCGAGCTTGCGCCGCGCACGGTGCCCATGTGGGAGGGTGCAGAAGGTATCGCCATCGGTGACGGCAAACCCTCGATCTGCAACGGCGGCCTGAGCGGCATGCCCTACGAGAAGCGTTCGCCCATCGTTGGTATCTTCGAGGAGTCGCCCGGTCTCGGCAGTCCCCAGCAGCGCTTACACGAGCAAGACATCGACGGCATTTCCGGGGAGGTCCTGTTCACCTTCTTCGCGGGCGCAGACAGCTACCGCAGCATCAAGGGTGAGGCCTATCGGGCCACTATCCATGCCTGGAATGAGTTCCTGGCCGAGGAATACTGCCCCGTCTCGCCCAATCGCTTGATAGGCATGGGGATGATTCCAACCTCCAACCTCGCAGACGCCATGGCCGAGCTCGAGTACTGCAAGCGCATGGGCCTGAAAGGCGTCGCGCTGGCTCGCTACCCAAGTGGCCAGGAGTTTCCCATGCCCGAGGACGACCGTTTCTGGACTGCCGCCCTCGAAATGGATATGCCGCTGACCTGCCACGTGGCGTTTTCCGGCAGCCGCGAGGGCCATCCGCCTTTTACTCTTCAGAAGGACTTCAAAGAGCTCTCGGCCGGCGTTGATCCCTTCTCCAAGTTCGCTCAATACGCCGTGCGCGGCGCCGGCAACGCCGTCCAGATGATCTTTGACGGCCTGTTCGACCGCTTCCCCAGCCTGAAGTTCTATTTCGCGGAGACGATGATCGGCTGGCTCCCTCATTTCCTGGAGACGCTGGACGATCAGTACGACCGCCACATCCATTGGGCCAACCGCCTCCTGGACGTACCCAAGTTGGACCGCATGCCCAGCGAGTACGTCCGCGAGCACTTCTCGTGGGGCTTCATGCACAACCCGGTTGGCGTGCGCATGCGCCACGAGATCGGCGTGAGTCAGATCATGTGGTCGACCGACTTTCCGCACGCGGAAAGCGACTGGCCCGAGTCTCAGAAGACGATCGAAATCAATTTCGCTGGGGTGCCGGAAGACGAGCAGAAGCTCCTCCTGAGCGATAACGTGCGCAAGTTCTTCCATCTGGAGAACGCGGTCTACGAGCCGAGTCGCATCGACTCGTCGAGTGCTGTCGCTTCGTCAGCTTCGCGCTAAACGTGGGCCACGGTTGGGTTGTGGCCCGGGCCATCGCCGGCGCCTTCGTCGTGGCGGCCTGCGCGCCGAGCCCAGCCCCTCAGAGCGCGGCGTCGCCTAGCGCCCCGGCCAAGCCGAAGACCCTCACAGTCGGGGTGACGACGCAGCTGCAGTCGATGGGCGCTATCGCCGGCCAGTCAGTGGGCGGCTGGACCACCCTTACCGAGCTGCACTCAGCGGGGCTGATTACCTCCGACGTTGATTCCCCGCGGCCGACCGGCCGGCTGGCCCAGAACGTTCCTTCGCTCGACGATGGCACCATCTCGATGCTCCCCGACGGTCGCATGCGGGCGATTTACCGGCTGCGCCACGACGTGACCTGGCAGGATGGCGCCCCGTTTACGGCGCAAGACCTGGCGTTCTCCCAAACCCTGCTCGCGGACAAGGGTCTCCCGATCACCTTGCGGGATGGGGCTCAGCGCATCGACAGGGTCCAAGCGATCGATGACTTCACCGCCGCATTCGACTTCCGCCAGCCCTACTATCTCGCCAACCAGCTGGGCCTCCGCACGTTTTGGCCCCAGCCTTACCACTTGCTCGGCGACGCGTATGAGCGTTATCGAGCTACCGGCAACGCAGACGAGGTCGTTAATCGCCCGTATTGGACCTCGGACTACGTGCACCTCGGCGCTTTTCAGGTCAGTGCGTTCGATCCTGGTGAGGGAATCACCCTTCAGGCCTACGGCGGTTTCTTTTTGGGGAAGCCCAAGATCGATACGATCTCGGTGCGGGTCTTCCGCGACGAGGCCACCTTGCTGGCTAGCCTGTTCGCCGGCGCGGTGGACCTGTTCCCCGATCCAGCGCTCCAGGGCCAGCTGGCATCGGATCTTCGCCAGCGATGGGCTGCCGATGGTGGCGGCACCGTGTTCTCGCGGGCTGGCCCCACCTACTTTTTGTCGCCTCAATGGCGGCCGGGCGTGCAGCGGGAGCCGGCGAACCTGGACGTCCGAGTGCGTCAGGCGCTCTACCAGGCCATCGACCGGGAGGGGCTTTCCGAGCTCGTGGAACCGGCCTGGTCGCTTATCCCACCGGGCGATCCCCTCTACGAGGCGACTCAGGACGGTCTGCGCCGCTACCCGTACGATCCGGCTCGATCTCGGGCACTCCTCCAGGAGGCCGGTTGGACCGCCGGGCCTGACGGGGCCCTGGTCAACGGCTCGGACGGACGCCGCTTCCACAATACCCTCTCCACCGTGGACAGCGGGCGGTTGTGGGAAGTGGCGGCTTATGCCGACTTCTGGCGGCGTACCGGCCTCGAAGTAGACGAAGTCCAGACACCCGCGGCGCAAGCCCGGGACCTGGAGTTCCGCGCCAACTATCCAAGCTGGGAAGTCACATCGGCTGGTGAAGGCGACGCGATCCTGCATCGGTTGGAGGGACCCGCGGCGAGCGCGGAGAATCGGTGGTCCGGCAACCGAGGCGGCTACGCAGAGCCGGCGACGCAGCAGCTCCTGGCGCGCTACTATGGGAGTCTGACCGATCGGGACCAGGCGCAAGCGATGCACGACCTCTCCGAGCGCGTGGCTACCGAGCTGCCGATATTGATCACCTATTACGATACTCATTACCTGGGCGTGCGCAGCGCGGTGCGAGCCCTCGGCGACATCGCCGGCGGACAGGATGCCTCGCGGCCCTACGGCACCTATTCGCGCAATGCCTATCTGTGGGACCTTGGCTAGGAGGCGGAAATGTTAAGCGAAGAACTAAATGATCTGGTGACGCACGTGGGGCCGGGTACGCCGGGTGGGGAGTTCCAGCGTCGCTACTGGCACCCGATCAGCTTGTCCAGCCAGGTAACAGCGGGCGGGCAACCCAAACAGGTCCGCATCCTGGGTGAAGACCTGGTGCTATTTCGCGACGATCAAGGGCGACCGGGCCTGCTCGGTGTCCATTGTTCGCACCGGCTGGTGTCGCTGGCTTACGGACGGCCCGAGGACGGCGGTCTTCGCTGTTCCATGCACGGCTGGGTCTATGACGTAAACGGCCGTTGCCTGGAGCAGCCGGCGGAGCCGGACGAGACCTTCAAGGATCGCATCGAGCACCTGGCCTATCCCTGCCAGGATCTGGGTGGACTGATCTTTGCCTACCTGGGACCGAAAGAGAAGCAGCCGCTGCTTCCCAGCTACGAAGAGCTGGTCCGCACCGACGGAACCCGCCAGTGCACCTACTATCCAATCCGGGGCGGATATCTCCAACACCTGGAGGGGGCCTGGGACACCGTCCACGCCGAGTACCTGCACATGGGGAATTGGTCCACCAAGAAACACGAGCTGGCATTGATCCCGAAGCCGATCATTACGTACGCGGAGGCCGACTACGGCCTGCGGCAATGTGGCGAGAAGCCTCATCCAGGTGGCGCTACCGGCCGCTCGTACGGCTATTTCTTCATGCCGACCGGCTGGCTGCGGTTGTCCGGCCAGTGGGAGAACGTCCAGCTTCGTTCGGATCGCGTCCCCACCACCGATATCCAGAAGTTCATGTCCTGGTACACACCAGTGGATGATGGACATACGTTGCGCTTTCAGGTGTCGTTCGCCGCGTTCGGGCTAGACGGCTCGGCCTACCCCTGGCGCCCGGACGGGATCGTGTCGCAGCCGGGCGCGGACGAGGACTACGGGCGCGACTTCGACCACGTGGACTCCATCAGCGGGATCGATCCGTCCAATCAGTCGACGTTCCGGGCGCAGGACACGATGGCCAACGAGACCCAGGGCCTGCCCTACCTGGATCGGACTCGCGAGCACCTGGGGGCCCACGACACTGTGCTTATGGCCCTGCGCATGATGATCCTGAAGGGCATCGCAGACGTGCAGAACGGCGTCGATCCCAAGCACGTGATCCGGGACCCGGAGCTCAATGAGGTCGTTTATGTGCGGGGCGACGAGCCCATGGAGTACTTCGCTGCCGAGCGGGCGGCGATGGCCGCCGGAAGTCGATAAAGCGAGCGGAGGGGTATCGGGTGCCAACAGTTCTGTCGTTTTAGCTCCGGCCGTAAAACGGAGGGAAAATGGGACCAAGCCTGAAAGATAAAGTCGCGATCGTCACTGACATCGGGTCGGAAAGCGGGCAGGCGATCGCCGCTCGGTTCGTGGCCGAGGGTGCGCAGGTTGGCGGTTGTCGAGGGGCTGGCGTCCGCGCGGAGCCTATCCCTAAGACTCTGCCGGATGGCGTGCTGGCGCTAGAGGGCGACATCGGCGTGGTCGCTGACGCACAGCGCATGGTGGACACGGTCGTGCAGCGGTTCGGTCGGCTCGATATCCTGGTCAACCATGGCGCTGGTGGGCGCCTGGTCGGTACGGTTTTGGACGCCAAAGAAGAGGACCTTCGGGAAGTCATGGCGGGTGATGTGTGGAGCGTGATCGCACTTTCCGCCGCGGCGATCCCGGCCATGCGCAAGGTAGGGGGTGGCTCGATCGTCAACATCGCCTCTATCGCGCGCTTAGGACTGAGCCAGAGGCCGTTGCGCTCGGCCAGCCAGGCCGCGCTAGGCGCGCTGACCCGGTCGATGGCGATCGACCATGCAGCCGACAACATTCGGGTGAATAGCCTTCTGCTCGGACCGACTCTGACCCCCAACACGCCGCCGGCCCAGCGCGAGCAGTGGGAGAAGACCGATCCGATGCACAAGGTGGCGACGCCCGAGGACATCGCGGCTGGGACCCTCTTCCTCGCATCGGATGAATCACGCGTACTCACCGGCGCCCTCATTCCCCTGGACGCGGGCCGCTCGCTCCCGAACTGGTAGTGGGACGTCACCGTTTTGACGGCCGTCGCACACTCACCCCTTCGGCTGTTAGGGTCTCGAGACCGCTCCGCTCGCTAAACCCATCTGGATTGTGAGGGGTTGATGAAAAAATTTAACAAGGTGTTAACTAATTAGTGAAAACCCCACAAAATTCGCCTTGATTCTTATCTCTTACTTATGGAATGATCCGCCTCACATATGGGGGGGCTGCACACATTGGGGGGGGATTTGGGGCGCTTTGCGCCCTCGCTGCTGGTCCGTTTGGCCCTCCTCGCCACGGCCATTCTCCCCATGGGTGCCGGTGCCCGCTCGGATGATGCCGCCGCTGCGCCCGCTCCCATCAATCACGTCATCGTCATCTACATGGAGAACCATTCGTTCGATAACCTGTACGGGTACTTCCCCGGCGCTGAAGGTCTGAGCAGGGCGAGCATCGCCGGCATGCAAATCGGCGAGGATGGGAAGCATGATGCCAACTTGCCGCGGGTGGTCGAAGCGGGGATCGGACTGAAGCTCGTCGATCAGCGGTTCCCCGAGCTGATCAATCAACCGTTTGACATCGGTCGCTACGTCGGCCTCACCTCCCGCACGACCGATCTGGTCCATCGCTTCTACCAGGAACAGATGCAGATCAATGGCGGGAAGATGGACCGCTTCGCCGCCGTGTCCGACGCTGGCGGCCTAACGATGGGCCACTACGACGGGTCGCAGCTCCCCCTGTGGAGCTATGCGTTGCGATACACGCTGGCTGACCATTTTTTTCATGCTGCGTTCGGGGGCTCGATGCTCAACCATTTCTGGCTGGTGTGCGCGTGCACGCCGACGTTTCCCGATGCACCCGCTGATCTCCGCGCACGCGTGGATGCCGAGGGGAACATGATGGGGGACGGGGCGGTGACTCCAGACGGCTACGTGGTAAACAACCTCGAATCCGCCAATTCGCCCCATCGGGCATCGACCCCTACCAATCACCTGGTTCCGATGCAGACCGCCCCCCACATTGGCGACCGTCTGGATGCAGCCGGGCTCAGCTGGGCCTGGTATGGCGGCGGCTGGAGTGAGTCGCTAGCGGGGCGGATGACTCCTTACTCCACCTACATCACGGAGCCGTTCGCCTATTTCGCGAACATGGCCGATGGGACGGAAGGGCGGGCCCGACACTTAAAGGACGAGGAAGACTTCCTGCCCGAACTGGCTAGCGGCTTCTTGCC
>DASXTD010000762.1:0-1955 GCA_036505655.1 Chloroflexota bacterium | reverse complement strand
AAGCCGGCCGATCTTCCCGTCGAGCAGCCCACCAAGTTTGAATTAGTGATCAACCTGAAAACGGCAAAGGCACTCGGGCTCACCATCCCGCAATCGTTGCTGGTGCGAGCCGACGAGATCATCCAGTGATGGACCGACGCGCGTTCATTGCAGGCGTCACCGGCGTCATCGTCGCTCCGCTCGTAGGCGAGGCGCAGCCGGTGGGGAAGGTTCCCAGGATTGGCTTCCTGCAACGCGCCCAGAACGAGAACGTCGGAGTGTTCATACAGGCGCTACGAGACGCGGGGTATGTCGATGGCCAGAACGCCGTGCTTGACACCCGTATCTACGAGGGATCGCTAGAGCGGCTTCCTCAACTCGCTAACGAACTGGTGGCGCTCAAATGCGACGTTCTGCTTATCCGGTTGACTCCGAAGCATACAGCCCGCGGTAGGAAGTGGGCTGATGCACCGTGGCCAGCCCGAGGAGCGTTTGGAAGGCGGCCATGGGGACGTGCCGTCGGTTGAAGCGGAAGGTGAACTCGTCGAGGTAGACCTGGAGATGGGCGTGACCGACGCCATGGTGCGTGCCGACAAGCCAGGCCTTGAGGTTTCCGAAGACCCGGTGGATGCGGGGCAGCAGCTTCTCGGCGCGCTGTGGCGCTCCCTGGGTGCGGGGCCGGTGCCGGTAGCCCAACGCGCTGAGCGGGGCGTAGCCTTGCCAGGCGTCGGTGACGATGCGCGCCCCGGGTGCGACCACGCTGCGGACGAACCCGGTCAAGGAGCGGCCCGACGCATCGGGCACGACCTGAAGCCGGACGCGGCCCGCGGCTCGGCCGCGGATCTCGACAGCACCGACCACCAGCACCTGGTCGAGCAGTTGCCGGCCGCCCCTCAATCCAACCTCAGGGCCGCCGATGTAGGTTTCGTCCACCTCCACGTGGTCCTGCAAGGGTTCGCGGTCAGGGCGCACCATGGCCCGGCGCAGCTTATGGAGCATCACCCAGGCCGTCTCGTAGCGGGCAATTCCGAGCTGGCGCTGCAGTTGGAGCGCCGACAGCCCAGGCGTATGCGTGGTGACGAGGTACGCGGCCCAGAACCAGAGGGGCAGTGGTGTGTGCGTACCATGCAACACTGTCCCGCCGGTGACGGAGGTCTGATGCCCACAGACCTTGCACTGCCAGAGCCCTCGGCGAGGGAGCTCGAACGCCTCGGCGTGCCGGCAGCGCGGACAGTGGTATCCCTCTGGCCATCGACACTCGGCCAGGTACCGACGGCAGGCGGCCTCGTCGCGGAACCGCGCTTGAAATTGGGCCAACGTCCGCGGAAAGTCCGGCCGTCCCACACGCCGACCCTACCGGTGGGGGCGTTCGGAGTCAACCGGATAAGCATGTGCGACGTTATCGTAGCGGCCGCTCCGTACGCAATAAAAGCTGCCCTGACGGCAACGAGCACAATCCCGATCGTGGGGATTGACCTCGAAAGCGATCCGGTGGCGAGCGGCTGGGCCAGGAGTCTCAACAGACCAGGCGGCAACGTCACGGGATTGTTCCTCGATCTTCCTGAGCTAGGGGGCAAGCAGATCCAACTTCTCAAGGAAGCCGTGCCCAAGCTTTCCCGTGTGGCCGTGCTCTGGGACTCCACGATCGGCGACGTGCAGTTTCGTGCCACTGAGGCTGCCGCACGCGCGGCCGGATTCGCAGTTCAGTCGCTCCCGATCCAGCGCCCACGAGATATCAAAGACGGCCTCGATCGCGCGGCCCGGGAGCGGTCGCATGGCGTCATCGTGCTTTCTTCGCCTCTAATCAACGAACAGCGTTCGCAAATCGCTAGCCTGGCTCTGAAGGCCGGCCTGCCAACGATCAGCCTGTTTACTTTCTTTCCGGAGTCCGGGACGCTCATGGCGTACGGTCCGAATCTCCAAGAGCTGTACAGGCGCGCGCCGAGCTACGTGGACAAGATCCTTAAAGGAGCCAG
>DASXTD010000761.1:0-8400 GCA_036505655.1 Chloroflexota bacterium | reverse complement strand
TACGGCCTTTTGTCGGTGCGTGCCTCGATAGTGGCACCCGAGGCGCCCCCCTCCACTTCCTGTCGCGCACGTTTCCCGAACCCGGCGAACTATATCGTACTCACACGTTACGTAGTCGTCAACAATCGCTATTGTGTACCGTATGCCGTGTCAGAGCCCGACGGGCGGAGGCGACGAAAATGAAGTCTTCCAGCGTACTGGCCCTAATGGCGATGATCAGTCTCAGCGTTTCCGCATGTAGTCCGTCGGGCCCCGCCACCTCACCGCAAGACGCCGCCCGCTCGGGCTCCAGTACCGGGCAGCCGGATCGGACGCTAATCCTCGTCACCCGAGCCGAGCCGAGGAGCCTGGCGCTCAGGCCAGTCGGCACCGGCGCGAGCTTCCAGGGCTTCGCGCTATCCAAGCGTCTTCTCAACGCCGATCTTGTCCTGCTAGACGATGCGGGAAGCCCGCATCTGTATCTAGCCGAGACCTCACCCCAGCTCAACACCGACACCTGGCGCGTGTTTCCCGACGGCCGTATGGAGACCACCTGGAAACTCAAGCCAAATATCGTTTGGCACGACGGCACAGCCTTGTCGGCCCAGGACTTCGCGTTCAGCTGGCAGGTGTACCTCGCGCCGGACTTTGCGCTCATGACCGCTCCCCCATTTGCCGCGATCGAGGAGGTCGTGGCGACTGATAGCCGAACCCTGATGGTCCGATGGCGTCGACCCTACCCGGACGCGGGTCAGATGACGGGTAATCGAGACCTGCCGGCCCTTCCGCGGCACCTTCTCGAGGCGTCGTTTCAGAGTGGTGACCTCAACGCTTTTGCCAATAACGCCTATTGGACGCGCGAATACGTCGGACTGGGCCCTTACCGGCTCGAGCAATGGGAGCCAGGGTCCTTCCTGGTCGGAGTGGCGTTCGACCGGCATGTGTGGGGCGCCCCCAAGATGAGCCGGGTAAAACTCGCATTCATCCCCGATATGAACGCCGCTCAGGCCAATATTCTGGCCGGCGATGTGCACTTCGTGGATAGCGCGATCACTATTGACCAGGCGCTTACTCTGAAAGCCGACTGGGAGAAGCGTGGCGCCGGCGTGGTGGCGTTTCTCCCCGATCTGTGGCGAACGACCGGGGTTCAATTGCGGCCCGAGTACGTGGCGCCCAGTGCGCTCCTCGACGCACGTGTGCGCAAAGCTCTGGCGCATACGATCGACAAACAGGCGGTCAATGACGGAGTTTACCGGGGGGTGAACACTCCCTCGGAATTCTTCGTGCCCGCCGACGGGCCGTGGGGGCCGGCCCTGGCTGGCGCGGTGCAGAAGTACCCCTACGATCTCCGTCGCAGCGAGCAGCTCATGGGCGAGGCAGGATTCACGAAGGGGCCCGATGGGATGTACCTTCGTCCCGGGGAAGGCCGGTTCAAGGTGGAGCTCAAGAGCGGTGTGGAGCGGGCAGACGAGATGACCGCCATGGCGAGTGGGTGGCGAGACGCCGGCTTCGATGTTCAAGACGCGGTGCTGCCAGCCGCGCTGGCGACGGATCCGGCCGCGCGAATCACCTTCCCAGGGCTGTTTTCCTATTCAACCCCGTACGGTGACCTCACCCTGTTTGTCTACACCACCGACCAGATCCCGCGGTCCGAGAACAATTGGCGGGGTGGCAATAACCGCGTGGGCTGGTCCAACGCAGAGTACGACCGCTTGTCCGACGCCTTTGAACGGACCCTGGAGCCGAGTCAGCGCGCGACCCAGGTGGCCCAGATGGCCAAGCTGTTCACAGAAGACCTCGCCTACATTCCACTGTTTTTCCTCAATCAGGCAAGCGTCTGGGTTTCCGGCCTCCAGGGAGTAGCGTCCGCCCCAAAAAGCAGCGATCTTTTGTGGAACATCCACGAATGGGAGCTTCGCTAAGACCGTACAATCCCCCGACTCTTGAGGGAGGGTTTAGATGGCCACACGGCGAGAGATTGTTTCCCTACCTGGCATCCCACACAACGCTCCGCTACCGACGGGAGCCAAAATCGGCAACATCGTGGTCTCGTCGGCCATTTCCGGCCGCGAGCCGGACGGCGGCGATTTCTCAGAGGATCCGGAGCGCCAGGCCGATCGATTGTTCGCCAACATCAGAGAGTTCATGACGAAGGCCGGCGGCTCGCCGGACAACATCGTCTCGATGACCTTCTATTTGAAGGAGTCGAAGTACAACGAGTCCATCAACAAGGCATGGCTCGAGATGTTTCCCACTGACAATCGCCCGGCCCGCGAGAACCACGTGAAGACCGATGGGATGTACGGCGGGCGCTATTTCGACGCGTCACTGATCGCGGTGCTGAGCTAACCTAAGACCCATACTTGGGTCGAGGTAGCTCCACTTTGGCCCCGTGCTTCGCGCATTCCGCCACGTACAGGTCGTAGATGGCTGGGTCCTCGTCCTCATAGCGAATCCCGTCGATCTCTGATGCGTCATAGTCGAGCCCCTGGCGCCGGCGATAGTCCAACTCACCCGGGCGCAGAGCCAGGTACCGCGCCGGCGTAGGGCCGGTATTGAAATGCTGGTGGTATTCCCCTCCGGCGGGCGAGATGACGCTGCCGTCTCTCCATTCGACTTTGCGCGGCTGTTCGCCCTCGACCCAGAGTAGTGAATACCCAGTGCCGTCGAGCACTATCAGGTGGGCACCGGCCCCATGGCGGTGGGCTCGTTTGTAGAGTCCAATGTCGAACTCGCTCACATGGCAACGCATCTGGTTGTTGGCCAGATGAAACATCATGCTCATGTCGCCGGGCACTCGGTTCCCGTCTTCTTCCAGCTCAAAGTGCCGCAGATCTGGCACAAAGTTGGTCTTCCACATGTTCCGGCGCGAAAAGTGCCCTCGATCTCGGAAGAAATCCTCGGCCCCGTCGTAGCGATCCAGGAACGGAAAGCTATCACCAAAGATGAACTCGGGGCTTCGAAAAATGTTCATAAGCATAGGTGCGTTGGTGATCGCAAACAAGCGGAGCGGTTCCTCTCCGTCCAGGTTGAAATGCTGGTAGTAGCAATTAATCGGCGGAGAATACAGGCTGCCCCGCTGCCATTCGACGGTTTGCTTCCTCTCGCTGTCCGCAGCTGACCAGAAGGTGGTCGCCCCACGCCCATTCAGGATGAAGATGGTTTCCTCGAACAGGTGGTGGAGCGGCTCGGTGTGGCCGCCAGGAACGATCTCCAACACATAGGCGTCGTCTTCTTCCTGGCCCGCCAAGTTGATAAAGGCAGCAGATTGGCCAGCACGTGGCCAGAGCCCCAGCGGCAGATGGTAAAGGTCCTCGATGTAAGAACCCCGGTAGATCGGGATGCCCTCGTCATGCTGCCAGATCCGATACGGGGTATTGAGTGGCACTTCTACCTGGACTGCCACGAGATCAACTGATGCCATCGATGCCATGCCCATCTCCAGTAGCGTGGTCAGTACCGTCGATTACGGCTGCCACTCGTGCCTCCAACTGTTAGTAATCGGCTTCCCAGTCCTGGACATTCCAGGTGTGGGCCGACCGTTCCCATTTCGAGCTGACATTGTGCAGCCGGGCCACATACACGGCCGGATTCAGGTTGTAGTACATGGTGAGGAGCACCAGATTGTCGGTCACGTGGTGGATGATCTCAGCCAGGTAGCGATTGCGCTCTACCAGCGGAATGGTGCTGTCGTACTTCGCAATCACCGCGTCGAGATCACCGTTCTGGTACCGGCCGCGGTTGCCGCCAAAGTACCGGTTCTCGGGCACCGGCGCTTGATTGGTCCCCAGCACGCGGTTCAGGTCCCACCGGTAGTTGCCGCGCGCGAGAACCTGGAACGCCGGGTACTCGGCATTGAAGGCAGCGTCGCCATCCAGCTGGGGGGGAACCTGGTAGGGCACTCCGGTGACGCCGATCTGTTTCCACATGCCACCGATCGCTTCCGCGGAGGTAACGTATGATCGGCTGCTCGCCCGAAGCTCTACCGAGAGCGGCTGGCCGGAGGCATCGTGGAAGGTGCCGTCGGTGCCGCGAGTGTAGCCCAGCCCCTCGATCATCTGCACGGCCCGCCGAGGATCGTAGTCGTACTTGACGATCGAGGACTCGACATCCTTGAAGTCGGCGTCCGTCGGGTAGAGAAATGTATCTGCCACCGAGCTCAACCCGCCGGTCAACGTCTCCACCATCTGCTGGCGATCCGAGCCGTACATCAAAGCCCGCCGGAATTGCGGGTTAGCCACGACCGCGGGATTCGGGCCGATGAACTGGGGGAAGGCGGTGACGGCCCCCAGGAAAGGCAAGTCCATCTGGGCCCCAGGAAGGCGGCTGGTCACTTCTCGGGCCTGTTCGAGGTTGATGGGAGCCAGTGTTACATCCACCTGGCCGGCTAGCATGTTGGAAATCAGAGCGTTCGGGTCCGGGATGAAGCGGACCTCGATGACGTCGATCTTGGGTCGGCCCAGAACATAGTGATCGTTGGCTTCGGCGATGATGTGGCTGCCGGCGACCCATTGGGCGATTCGATACGGCCCCGTGCCCACGAATTGGGCCCCCCAGTAAGGAAGATCGATAAACGTTGCTTTGTCTGTCTTGTATGCGTCCTCCAGGAGATGTTTGGGCAGGGGGAGCATCGAGCGGTCCTGGTTGTAGCCGAAGGAGAGGTCGGCATAGATGTAGGCTCGCTTCCACAGTACCCGCACTGTGCTGGCATCGGGCGTCTCGACGCGATCGATGCCGGAGTAAGCGGCCTGCTGGAATATCCCCACCTCCCGATCCTCCTCGACCTGGTACGTGAAAGCGATATCTGCCGAGGTAAACGGCACACTATCGTGCCATTGAGCCCCCGGGCGGATGCGCCAACTGGTTTCCATCCGGCCATCTGGGAGGAGCTTCCAGAGGCCATTGTCTATGGAAGGAACCCCCTCGGCTAGCTGTGGCACCGCGTTGCCCTGGGGGCTCACTATGGATAGTCCTGAGTTGACCATCACGCCGATCCCCGTGTAGTTGCTAAACCCAGCGTAAGCGGCAACGTTCAGGTCCACCGAGCTGGGCTCAGAGCCCATCGCGGCCACGATGCGCTTGGGCGTCGCGCTCTTGGCTGGTTGCCCCTCTCCCGTTGTAGTCGCCTGGGGCGCCGTGGGTGAGCAGCCGGCCAGTAATCCGACGAGCACGAGCGCGAGGATCGGGGAGCGCAACCAACCAGCCATCTTCTCGCCTCCTGACACTACAGTCGGCCCTGGGAGTCCACTTCCCACGTTTGCACGTTCCAGGTTTGGGTGGAACGGTTACTGCGGGGGGTTACGTTGTGGAGCCTATTGGTCCAGACGGTAGGCTCGCCGTCATAGAACATCCCGAGCGGCAACGCGTGCTCGGTGAGGTAGCGAACGATGGCGGCGAACGTGTCGCTGCGCTCCCTTATGGCAATCGTAGTGAAAGCCTTGTCCACTAGCGCATCCAGCTCCGGATTGGTGTAGCGCATCCGGTTCTCGCCGGCGAATCGAGTTTCGGGCAAAGGAATCGCGGTGCTATGCAGGGCTTTGAAGCGGGTGACGTCCGCGGGTTGGCGGGCCAACTCAAAGGCTGGGAACGTCGTGCGGTACTCGATGTCGCCTGCCCTCTGGCTAGGCACACTTACCTGATCGACCCCTACACTGGCTTTGGTCCAGAAATCAGCCACTGCCACCACCGACTTCTGGTTGATATCGGACTGGGTGGCCCGCAGCTCCACGGATAGGCGTTGCCCGGCAGCGTCCCGGAAGAACCCGTCCGCCCCCTTCGCGTAGCCAAGCGTTTCGATCATGCGCACGGCGCGACTGGGGTCGTAGTCGTAGCGGACGATGCTGCTGGCCACCGCGTCATAGTAGCCATCGCCTGGTGGGAGCCAGGAATGAGCGACTGGACTGGTGCCGTACACCAACGTATCGGCAAGCGCTTGACGGTCGGTGGCATACAGGAGCGCTTGACGGAACTGGACGTTGGTAACAATGGCTGGATTGGCGTCGATGTGCTGCGGGTAGATAGCGATCCAGTTGCCCGAGGTCATCTCCATGTGACTGCCCGCCAGTTGGTCGCGGACCTGGAGCGCCTGCTCGACCGTGAGGCCCCGGCCCAGATTTACCTCGACCGTCCCCGACAGCAAGTTAGCTACCAGCGCGCTGCCATCGAGGATGAACTTGACCTCGATCTCGTCGATCTTGGGCCGGCCTAGCACGTAATCGGGATTGGCCACGAACACCGCATGAATACCCCGCGCGAACTCCCGGAGACGATACGCGCCGGCGCCGACGAATTCTTCGCCAAAGTACGCGTGATCCATGAAGCTGGTTTTGGAGTCGGTGTAGGGCCGCTCGAGGATGTGGCGAGGCAGCGGCAGGGGGGCGTTGAAGGAAGCGAAGCTCCACATGTCGTCAGCTTGCACGAATGGCCGTTTCCAGCGGACCGTAATCGTGTGGCTGTCGACGGGCTGGATGTCTTCTATGAACCGATACGCGGGGTCGCTGAACGCCGGGAGATCGTCGTCCTGATAGACGGCGGCAGTGAACACGAGGTCATCGGTGGTGAAAGCTTGGCCATCATGCCAACGCACCTGGGGATTGATGTGCCAGGTCGTTTCCATGCGGCCGTCCGGGAAGACGCGCCACAACCCGTTCTCGACCGATGGGACCTGCTCGGCGAACTGAGGGTGCAGGATCCCCTTGTGATCCGACATCCCGAGTCCGCCGTGGACCATGGCGGCCAGGGCCTCACTGCCCGGGGTTGACCCGCTGACCGAGACTATTGCCTGGTTGAGGCTGACCGGCTCCCCGCGAATACCCGCTACGACGCGAATAGAAGGTTTTTCGCCGGCAGCGGGAATCGATGATGTAGTCTCGCCTGCCGATCTGGCAGAGCAGCCGCCCAGGAGGGTGACGGTGACAATCACCCAGCTGACTCGCGAAAGCAGCGTGAGCATGGCCGCCAAGGATAGCCCTAGACTGACTTCTCCGCAATTTGAGCCCGGGAGGCCGGTTTGGAAGGCTTCGCTAATCGAACCGAACTCATCGTGCGCACGGCGCTAGCCTTGAGCCAGCAGCGCGTCGGTGATGAGCGACCCTGGCGCGAAGTCCACCTCTCACTCGGACTTGCAGCCGGCGGACACTTTGTGCCGGGAGTCAAGCTGGCCAATGGTGGCCCCGATCTCATTGCCGCCGTCGGGGCTGGAGAGCTAGATCTGGCCGAGGTGAATCCCGCTGCGCTGGTTGGCCTGGCAGTTCGGGGAACCGGGCCGTTTGCCGCCCCGCTCCCGCTCCGAGTCATTGGCGTATTACCCGCCTGGGACGGCATGGGGTTCGCGGTTGCCGAGCGCACCGGGATCACCTCGCTGGATGAGCTCGCTGCTCATCGACAGCCGTTGAGACTCTCGGTGCGCGAAACTGCATCACATTCAAGCCGATTGTTGATCAATGAGGTGTTCGCGGCCCTGGGCACCCGCCTCGAGGATATCGTGGGTCGCGGCGGCTCGCTGCAGATGGCGGAAATGCCGGTTGACCCAATCCGCCTGGCTGCGATTCGCGACGAATCGATTGATGGGGTCATGGATGAGGGCGCCACCCGCTGGGGCGCTCTGGCTCTGGAACACGGTATGCGGCTGTTGTCGGTCGACGGAGAAGCGCGCAAACGTTTGGATTCCATTGGTTGGCCAGTGCTCACCCTTCCTCAGTCGCGGCTCCCCAGGTTGCCTGAACCGATCACGGTCGCCAGTCTAAGTGGCTATCCGCTGGTGACTCACGATTCTCTCTCCGAGGATACCGCCTACCGCATGTGCCTGGCCCTGGAGCGGACGCTGGAAGAGCTGCCCTGGCAGGGCGCCCGGATCGACATGAGGCGGCTCTGCTCGAACACCGACGAAGCACCGCTGACGGCGCCGCTGCATCCGGGCGCGGAGCGGTTCTACAGTGAACGAGGGCTTCTCGGGTTCAGAACGTAGAGTAAGATGTCCCCCAGGACAGCCGGAGCGGAGCGTCTCGGCCTTCAAGTTTGAGCTCTTACGCTGGTGCCGGCCGTAGATGGAGGGCGCGCGTGCTGACGCAGGAGGAAAACGAGTTTCTCACCCGCGTAGGGCCCGGCACTCCGGGCGGTGAGCTGCTGCGTCGCTACTGGCACCCGATTGCGCTGACCCAGGACCTCTCCGACGAGAAGCCGACGCATTTCGTGCGGCTGCTGGGCGAGGACCTGGTGCTATTCAAGGACAAGAGCGGGCGGGTTGGACTGATCCAGGATCACTGCCCGCATCGGGGCGCCTCGCTCTTATACGGACGGGTCGAAGAGCGCGGCATCGCGTGCGCCTACCACGGGTGGCTGTATGACACCCAGGGCAACTGTCTGGAGACCCCTGCGGAGCCCGCCGATAGCTTGCTCCATCTGACCGTGAGGGCGCGCGCC
>DASXTD010000760.1:0-2363 GCA_036505655.1 Chloroflexota bacterium | reverse complement strand
ACTGGAACGTGTTCCTCGGGCACGCCGCCGCGACCCTGGCCAAGTTCCAGGTGCCCGAGGCCGAACAGGGCGACGTGGTAGCCTTTGTCCAGGGTCTCAAGAAGGACATCGTCGAATAAGCGCTTCCGGTCTCCCGGGAGTCGCCCAGGAGCCCGCTACGGCACCAAGCTGGCCCTTTACAGAGAGAGGCACTTGAGAATGAGCGATAGCGAACGAACGGGTCCGTCCATCACGCCCGAGCAGCAACTCCTCAACGACCTCTGGGAGGAGCACATCAGCGATGAGTTCGTCACCCGTGACACAGAGGCGACGCTCGCCACCATGGTGCCCGACGCCTACGTGAACCATGTTCCCGTGATGACCGGTGGGGTTGGTCGCGAGGCACTGCGCGAGTTCTACTCGCGGCTCTTCATCCCGAAGATGCCAGCCGATACGGAGATCGTACCCGTGTCCCGGACTATCGGTACCGACCGGCTGGTGGACGAGATGATCTTCCGTTTCACCCACACGGTGGAGATGGAATGGATGCTGCCTGGCGTCCCTCCCACGGGCAGGCGAGTCGAGATCCCGTTGGTGGTCGTCATCCACTTTCGAGACGGAAAGCTGGCCCACGAGCATATCTACTGGGACCAGGCTTCTGTCTTGGTCCAGCTCGGGCTTCTCAGTCCTTCCGAATTGCCGATCGCGGGAGTAGAGACGGCCCGGAAGGTCATGGATCCCAGACAGCCGTCGAATGAGCTCATCCGCCGAGCAGAAGCCAAGCACAGCGGGCCGGGCAGCTAAGCTGACCTGGGTGGCCATGAGGAGAGCGGCGGCGCCATGAAGCGCAACACGGATCCCGCCTTCGTTGGCATCCAGGCCCTGAAAGACAGGCAGCGGCAACAGGTGGCGATCTTTCAGCAGGCGGCTGCCCAAGGTGATTGGATGGCCATCCATCGTGATCACTACGACTGGTGGATGTTCCCCACCGATGAGCCAAGCAGCTACGGCATGGCCTGGACCGTCTATGAAGGGGACATTGGCGAGTTGAAGCGGGACGCCGACTACCTCGCCGGCTATCTTCTCGGAGTCGATTTGCTTGCGAAGTCCTGGGGGTGGGACCTGCAGAAAGCCTGCTATCTGCCTAGTCCGCAGCCCGGCCAATGCTGGCAAAACTGGCCCATTCGGCTTTACAAGGCCGCCAAGTCGGTCAAACTGTTCGGCTATGGAGCTGAGTTCAATTCCCTGAGTACGTTGGGCCAGGACCTGATGAGCAAGGGCGAGAAGATGTACTACCTTCGTGATCTCAGCTGGCTATTCCGCGATTGAGAGCCGATGAGAATCTGTGCCGGCGGGCTTCTGGTCCGGGGAAGGCAGATTCTTCTCGCGAGACGTTCGGAGGACCGAACATTCTACCCCGGCGTCTGGGACGTGATCGGTGGACACTGCGAGGGAGACGAGATTCCAGCCGAGACCCTTGTTCGTGAACTTGAGGAAGAGATAGGCGTCAAGCTGAGTGCGTTCGAGGAAATTGCCGTCCTCGACGAGCCGCGTCCTGCCGAATACGGGGAGGCAAAGTACCACATGTTCATCGTCACAGCCTGGGACGGCGGAGAGCCTCGGCTACGGGGTTCCGAGCATTCTGAGGTTCGCTGGTTCGGCCTTGATGATGCGTTGGCCTTACCGCTGGCGCACCCTGAATACAGTGCCCTCTTCCGGTCGGTACTGGGACGCGAGGGTGTACGCGGGCGAGACGTCTAGCCCTCACGTGCTAGTGGGAGTTAGCCAGGCGCGGCCAGATCGAGCGAAGTCGGTCCATCGCAGGCGCGGGGAGAGGTCCCTTCGCTGCCGCGGCGGCGGCGAACTCGAGGTGGCCGAGGTCGGAGCAGCCGATGAGCACCGTGGACAGGGTCTCCGTGCCCAGCGCAAATCGGAAGCCCGCCTCCACCAGACTCGCGGCATAGCCCTCTTTGATGAGGGGCTCGAAGGCCTTGGCGCGCGCCACGTCCGTCGCGTAGTCCGGACCCGAGGCAATGGGATCCACCGCGGGGATGGCCACCGGATGTCGCGCCACCAGGCCGCTCAGGGCCCCGGCCGCGAGGACGCGGATGCAGATCGTTCCCACGTCTTTCTCGCGCGCCAGGTGGAGGAGCCGGTCGAAGTCCTGCGCGGGATAGCCCATGGGTACCGCGTGCGCCGCCGTCGGGTTCAGCAGGTTGAAGCAGACCTGGGCGGTGTCGATAGCCCCGCTCGCCAGCGCGCGGTGAAGCGCGCCCGTCTCCCCGAGGGCGGTGATGCCAAAGGAGCGGATCTTGCCCTGCTCCTTCAAGCGGCGGGCCGCGGGCACCACGGCGTCGAGCACATCGCCCACGCCCAGCCGACGC
>DASXTD010000759.1:0-3915 GCA_036505655.1 Chloroflexota bacterium | reverse complement strand
GCCTCGTAGACGCGGCCGGGAGGCGGATTGGGCAAGCCCCGCAGTTCCAGGTCAGCAACGCCGCTGGCACGAATGACCACGATGGCGGAGCCCGGGCCTGATAGCGCCTGCAGGGGCGTCGCGAGCAGTATCTGACTAGCGGTGTACCACTGGCCGACGATGAGTCCGGCGCCAAACGTGGCCATTAGCGCGGCAGCCAAGACGAGTGCCTTCATCCGCAGACCGCCAGCGAAGCTTTTCGGGTGACTGCTCGCGAGCCGGATGGGCTCTCGGTCGTGCCCGTCCGTTTCGACCGGCAGGTCCAGTAAGTTCATCAGGCGAGAGCGAAAGGCAGGAGGTGGGTCCGCTTCGGACACGTCCTCGAGCAGAAGCCCGACTGTTTCACGGTCCTCGGCCAGCGATTGCTGAGAGCGAGAGCACTCTGTCAGATGCCTCTCAAAAGCCCACCGATCGCCACCATCCAGTAGGCCAAGGGCGTAGAGCGCCGCTGCCTGCTCGTGTTCGGAGGAATGCGCTTCTTGCACCTGGGTCATCCAAGCTCCCAGTCGAGTCGGCAACAGTGGGCGCCAGTGAGCCGTCCCCACCTTTAGTTAACGACTGAGCGTGGAGCTTAGTTTCTGTTGAAGGCCCGCACCTTTAACGGCCGTGAGTCCAGAACCTCTCCACGTTGAATCCGGGACCGCCCCGCTTCTTCAGCACCTCTCGAAATTGGCGCCCGAATCCGCCCCGCTTAACGCTCCGCTCGCTTGATTAAATCAACCCGAGCCATCGCCAGTAGGGGCCCAGCAGCAAGATGGCGCCGAGTGTGATCCCGGCGTAGGCCAACGCGGCGGTTCGTGCCTGACCCTGGTCATAGAGACGTCCCTCTGTGCCCACATAGGCCACCTGGTAGGCCGGCGTCTGCTTCAGCGTCACCCACGGATTGTTGGTGGCCAAAAGCGCCAGCGCCACCAGCCAAGGGCTTACTCCGATGGCGGTGGCAGCGGGGAAAAAGATCAGGGTGAGCAGCAGTATGGCCTGGCTCGCTTCGAGCATGAAGCGGGAAACGAAACCGACAATCACTACGATGGCCACGAACACCATGGGATGGACCAGGAGGAATGGCGCTCCGCCGCTCCCTGCCCCCGACCCCGGGCTCATCCCAAGCAGGCCAGCCACCGCTTGGGCCAGCCCCAACGAACCGGACAGGTTACGCATGCTCAGGGCCACCCCGTAGTAGATTAGGAAGCCCCAGTCCATTTCGCGAAACGACTGTTGGTCGAAGGCGCCGATCGCTGCCGCGGCGAACAGTCCCAACACCGCGATCGTCCCTACGTGGACGCTCGACGCTGGCGTTAGGAACCAGCCCAGCACGGTAAGCACCAGCACCCCGATCATGGCGCGCTCGCGATTGCTTACGGGTCCTAGCACGGCCATCTGCAGCTTCAGTCCTTCGCGGGAGGGCAGGCTCTCCATCCGCGGCTTGAACAACACGAACAGCGAAATCGCGGTGCCCAACGCCACGGTGAGCGCAAAGGGCAGGGCAGTCAAGAACCAGGTCAGCCAGTCGAACCGATCTCGATCTTCGGTCGGCATCAGCCCCCACGCCAATAGACAAACTGGCGAGGCATTCAGGAACAAGAACATCAATGGCCCCGATCCGATCCAGGCAAACAGGCCCAGGATGGCCGCGGCCGGCTCGCGATCTTTGAAGCGGAACGCGTCCGCCACCGCGGTCGCGAGCGGAGCCGTCAAGGCGGCTCGTCCGCGGGGCTCCGGCAGCAACGGAGCCAGCACCACGCCGGTGAGCATGAGGGCCAGGGCCTGCGGAGCCAGCCGGGCCGGGCTGCGCTGCACCAGCAACAGACCGGCGCGGAACAGCAGGCCCGATCTCGCCACCGCCACCGCCAGGCCCAGAACGGCGAGCACGAACAACCAGTCCATGGTGGCAAATCCGGCCACCGCCTCACGGGCGGGAGCGATCCCGGACAAGACCCAGACTCCCACCAGGGCCAGCCCCACCGCAAAGTCAGGAAACACATTCGAGTTCCATAAAGCCAGGGCGCTCACGAAGAACAGGACGAATCCGAGCCGCGGATCCTGGCGGGACAGCACCCCACCTGCAATGACGCAGATCAGGGCGACTGAAACGGCGCCCATTGCATACGGACTCCAGGTGACGCGGACGCCGCGGGGCAAGGGCACGCGGGCCCAGGCCTGCCGACTGACCAGCTGCCGACCGCCCGAGGTGCCCAGCGCACCGATGGCCTCGTTCAGGTCGGTGGCAGCCTCCGGATTGCCCGCCCCGACCGCCGCCTCAGCAGCTTGCTGAAGCAAGCCATGTGCGGTCGCGACTTCGCCTTGCTCTTCGTACATTCGGGCTGCCAACCGAGCGACCAGAGGCTCCGTCACCATCTGCTGCTGGTTGAGCTGCCTGATCCAGGACAGGGCGAGTTTCTCATCAAAGGGCGGATCGGCGGCCAACGCCTTGCCGAGGATCGCGGCCAGCCTGCCTCGACCTTTCTGCTGCGCGAGGACCGTGCAGGCGGCGTTCCACAATTGGGCGTCTGCTAGCCGCGCGCCGGCGCGGGCCAGAAAATCCTCGATTTCATCGCGGGGGAGGTCGAGATCGAGCCGTTCTCGCAGCGTCCGCCATTGGAAGTCAGAACCTCCGGCAAAGGCCGCGCTCAGCCGCTCCAGGCTTTCTGCGATCGCTTCGGCTCGGTCACCGAACATGGCCTTGAGTGCGCTGGTGGTTGGTTCGGGCAGGACGCTCGTCCACAAGAGATCGTGGCGTTCCTGATCGGGAAGCCGGATCAGAATCTCGTCCAGACTGGCTCGAGCAGCGACGTCCCGCTGCTGGTACGCCAGGTTGGAAGTGCGCAGACGTGCGCTCAAGACTGAGATTACCGCCCGCGCGACGGATGGTTCCGCGGATAGCAGCTCCAGGAACCGATCCCGACCCAGGCGCAGGACGACGGTGGATCCCTGTGCTCGGACGGTCGCCGAGCGAGGCTCGCCGGTTACCAGGGCCATCTCGCCCAGAAAGGAGCCTGGTCCCAGCGTGTTGACGACAGTTTGGCCGCGTCCATCGGGCGCCGCGACTACGATGTCCATGGCGCCTGCCGCGACGACGTACAGGGCGTCGCCCTCATCGCCCTGGCTGAACAGGACCTCTTCGGGGGCTAAATCGATGGACTCCAGGTGGGCCGTGAGCCGGGCGAGGGACACGCGGTCCATGCCAGCGAAGAACTCTGCCCGACCCAACAGCTCGGCACGAGACAGGTCAACCGTTTCCGCCATGGGAAGGGCTCGTCCTTGCTTAATCGCCGCCTAATCGCGGCAAGGATACTCCGGGCCATTGTTACACGTCGAGCGGAATCGGATCGCAACGCCGAGGGGTGCCCATGGCGACGGCCGTCAAAACAGGCGGAACAGCTTCCTGGCGTTGCCCTCGTAGATCTTGGCCCGGTGGGCGTCACTGAGCCCCTCGATGCTGTCGATCAAGGGCTTGATATCGTCCATTGATCGACCCGTCGCCGGATCGATGGCGCTCCCGGTTCCCGGCCGTTCAGTCCCGAACAAGCAATTGTCCGGACCTACGACTTTGATGAGGAGCTCCAACGCTTCTTTCGAGTAGAGACACGTATCGAAGTAGACGCGATGGATGCTCTCTTCGAAGCGCTCGATCGCATCCAGCTCCCGCCGGCCCGGCCGATCGTAGAAAGCCCTGAACCTTCCCATCTGATAGGGAATGGAGCCGCCACCGTGGCTGATGATGATTTTCAGGGTCGGGAAGTCGAGAAACACGCGCGATTCGAGGAGCGAGATGATGGCGATGCTCTCTTCGTTGATGAAATGCAGAGTGTAGGGCTCCCGGCCAACGAACTGGGCGGGATGGATCATGGCAGGGACGTCGAGCTCCACCAGCTTTTC
>DASXTD010000758.1:0-4339 GCA_036505655.1 Chloroflexota bacterium | reverse complement strand
ATGGCTCCCAGCCAGTGGCCCGAGCGGCCCACCTTCTGCAGGAAGCTGGCGAGCGCGCGGGGGGCGCCGCAGTGGCACACCAGGTCCACGTAGCCGATGTCGATGCCCAGCTCCAGCGAGGCGGTGGCGACGATGACCGGTAGGTCGCCCGCTTTCAGGCGCCGCTCCGCGGTGAAGCGCATCTCCTTGGACAAGCTGCCGTGGTGCGCGGCCACCTTGTCGTGGCCGATCCGCTCGCCGATCTGGTGAGCCACCCGCTCGGCCTGGCGGCGGGTGCTCACAAAGACCAGGGTGGCGCGATGGGCTTGAACTTGCTCGACGATGTGGTCGAAGGTCGCGGCCCACACCTCGTGGGTGGCGATGGGGCCGAGCTCGATGTCAGGGACCATGATTGAAAGGTCCATCTGCCGCTGGTGGCCGATATCGACGATCGAGCAATCGCGGTCGTTGCCGACCAGTAGCCGGCCGACTTCTTCAATTGGCTTCTGCGTAGCGCTAAGGCCAATGCGTTGGAGCGGGCGTTGAGTCAGGTCAGCCAGCCTTTCAAGTGAAAGAGCTAAATGAGCGCCCCGCTTGTCGCCCGCCACCGCGTGGATCTCGTCCACGATCACGGTCTCGGCACCCGCCAGGAATCGGCGGCTGCCCTCGGCGGTGAGGAGAATGAAGAGCGACTCGGGTGTCGTGATCAGAATGTGGGGTGGCTGGCGCAACATCCGGGCCCGATCCGTGGCGGGTGTATCTCCGGTGCGCACGGCCACCCGGATGTCCGGCGGCGTGAAACCTGCCGCGACGGCTTGCTCCGCGATGCCCTTCAGCGGCTCTCGAAGGTTTCGCTCGATGTCATTGCTGAGCGCCTTGAGGGGTGAGATGTACACGACCAGAGTCTGATCTGGCAGGCCGCCGTTGAGATGGCGCTCGAGGAGTTGTTTCAACGACCACAGGAAGGCCGCCAGCGTCTTGCCCGACCCAGTGGGTGCCGCGATCAGCGTGTGGTGGCCGGCGGCGATCTCGCGCCAGCCCGCCTCTTGGGGAGCGGTGGGCGCGGTGAACCGATCCACGAACCATCGCGCAACCGCCGGGTGAAACAGATCGAGGCTGCTCATCGCGCACCAGTATAGAACATTAGATCGCTTTCCATGGTGCCAAACATCAGCCAAGTCTACAATGGCGCCACTTGGTTTCGGGCGCCATTGGCGAGGTATGCGGCGTCGCGGTCGTTGGGGTCTGGGGCGAAGCCCCAGAATCTTTTTCTCCCCCTCCCCTCGCAAGGGGAGGGGGTTGGGGGAGGGGTTCCCAAAATATGAAAGTTTGGCTGTTCAATTTGTTTCCATGGTCGAGCCGAACTGAGGACGAGATTCCGTACCCGTTCCCCGGTACGATGTACGACCGCTCGGCCGGCCAGGCTCTCTACGATGGCTGTCTGGCCCTGGATCGGCGAGCCGACGAGCTCGGTTTCGACGGCATCGCGGTCGGCGAGCACCACTACGCTACCAACAGCACCATTCCGTCGCCCAATCTGATTGCCGCTGCACTCGCCGCTCAGACGCAGAACGCGAATATCGTGCTGCTCGGCAATTGCGTGCCACTCCATCACCCGCTGCGCCTCGCCGAAGAGCTGGCCATGCTGGACGTGCTCTCCCACGGCCGCCTCGTCTGCGGCTTCATTCGGGGCGGACCGCGCGAGTACTACTCCTATGGGGTGGACATTCGAGACGGGCGCGAGAAGTTCGAGGAGGCCTGGGATCTGATCGTCAAGGCCTGGACGGAGCCGGAGCCGTTCGAATGGCACAGCGACCACTTCGATTACGGCCTGGTCTCCCTGGTGCCACGCCCCATCCAACAGCCGCATCCGAAGATGCTCATGGCTGCCAATAGCGCGGAGAGCCTGGAGTGGGCGGCCCAGCATCACTGTGGCATCGCTACGTTCTTCAGCACAGTCGAAGCGACCAAAGAGATGTTCGACTACTACCGGAAGTACGCCATGGACGAGTGCGGCTGGACTCCCGCTCCCGAAGACACCGGGGTGAGCCGGCACGTCTTCGTAGCACCCACCGATGCTCAGGCAAGAGAGACGGCGGCGCCGTATCTCCAGGCGCTCTACGGTCGGCGGGCCCAGCTGTGGGAGAAGCCAGAGATTCGAGAGATGGCCCAGGCCCGGGTCACGGAGCGCAGCTTCGCCTACAGCACCCACGGCAAGCGAGCCATGCCCATCGGCGCGGACAAGGATGATCCGCTGACCAAAGCCGAGCACCACGCCATCCTGGGCAGTCCGGATACCGTGATTCGGCGTATCCAGGAAGACCAGGCGGCCATGGGCTCGGGGTTGCAGATCACCAGCCTGCCGTTTGGGCCGATGCCGCCATCGGTGGCAATGCAGAGCCTAGAGCTGTTCGGCAAAGAGGTCCTTCCCAACCTGCGCTAAGGCTTCCCAAATGGAATCGTCGCCGCTAACCGAGTACGTCGCCTACCCCAGTATTGTGGGCGACGTGCGTGGCTACTTGGCTCGACCCGACGCCGGCCCTTCGTCGCGCCCTGCCCTCATCGTTGTTCACGAATGGACTGGGCTCATTCCGTACGTCGAGGACGTGTGCCGCCGACTGGCGCGCGAGGGATATGTGGCACTCGCGCCCGACCTGTATTCGGGCGATCTGGCGCGGGCCGCAATGGCGGTGGAAGACCTCGATGCTGCCACCGAACTCGGTCGCGCGCCGACCGTTGAGGAGGGGCTACGCGAAGTGCCAGCCGAGCGGCGCAAAGCCGTGCTGCGAGCCCACGAATGGCGGCAGGCCCGCACGGGAGACAAGTATCTTCTGTTCTTGCAGGGCACGTTGGCTTACCTGCGAGAGCGTCGCGACGCGAACCCTTCTGCGATCGGGGCGATCGGCTTCTGCATGGGCGGACGCCTCGCTTCGACGCTGGCGGCGACTGGCGCGGAGTTAGCTGCTGCGGTCAGCTTCTATGGGCCGAATCCGCCGCTGGCTGATGTCCCCAATATTCGCTGTCCGATCCAGGGGCACTACGGCAGCGAGGACCCGTCAGTCACGCTGAAGGTCCCGGCGCTGGAAGCCGCCATGAAGGCCGCGGACAAAGAGTTCACCCAGTACGTGTACGAAGGCGCCGCCCACGGATTCCACAACGACACTCGCCCCGACTACCATCCCGAGGCCGCTCGCGTCGCCTGGGAGCGCGCGCTGGACTTCCTCCAGCATCATTTACAGGAAGCGGCGCGAAGATGAAGCTCAGCACCGAGCGCATCCTCACCACGCACACCGGCAGCCTGCCTCGACCCGAAGACCTGGTCGAGCTCATGTACGCGAAGGAGGAAGGACGCGACGCACCCGGACTCGACCAACGAGTCCGCGAAGCTGTCGCGGAGATCGTGCAGCATCAGCTCGATGTTGGCATCGATGTGATCGACGACGGCGAAATGAGTAAGCCTTCCTACGCCACCTACGTCAAGGATCGACTAACCGGTTTTGGCGGCGAGCAGAATCGCGGTTCCAGTGGCTACCTTACTTATTACCGCGACGAATTCCCGGAATGGGCGCAGCGGATGGCCGAGGATCCATATCGGGCTCGGCGCAACACTCCCGCCTGCAACGGACCCGTGTCGCTGCGCGATCCGGATGCTGTCCAACGTGACATTGCCAACCTCCGCGCAGCGTTACAAGGCAAGGAGCCGGCCGAGGTCTTCATGACGGCGGTTTCTCCGGGGACTATCGCCCAGTTCCTGCCCAACGAGTATTACGCCAGCCAGGAAGACTACCTGAACGCCCTCGCGGACGTGATGAAGTTGGAGTACCGCGCGATCATCGACGCAGGTTTCTTGCTCCAGATCGATTGCCCGGACTCGACTGGATTGGGGCAACGTATTCCGCCCGGCGGCCTGGCGGAATTTCGGACTAGCCTGGCCCAGCGGCTTGAGGTGCTCAACTACGCGCTAGAGGGTCTTCCACCTGACCGCCTGCGTATGCATCTGTGCTGGGGCAACTGGGCCGGCCCTCACACGCACGACGTGGCGCTGCGAGACATCCTCGACCTCGTCTTCACCGCGCGCCCTAGTGCGATCTCGTTCGAGGGCGCCAACCCGCGCCACGAGCACGAGTGGGTCGTCTTCAAGGACGTGAAGCTGCCGGAAGGCAAGATCATCATTCCAGGCGTCATCGATTCCTGCTCAAATTACGTCGAGCATCCGGAACTCGTGGCTCAGCGCATCCTGCGCTATGCCCTACTGGTGGGTCGGGAGAACGTCATCGCCGGCAGCGACTGCGGGTTCGGCACTTTCGTCGGCCGCATCACTGTGGACCCACGCATCACCTGGGCCAAGCTCGCCGCGCTA
>DASXTD010000757.1:0-7309 GCA_036505655.1 Chloroflexota bacterium | reverse complement strand
CGGAGGCATCACCCTGTTGGCTTTAGTGGACGCCGCGCTTCACTTCGCGTTGGACTTCATTCTCTTCCGGGGCCAAGTGTGGGGAGATCCGTTCGCCAATCTGCCGCCGGGAGCCACGCCGCCACCCCAGCCGCTGCCTCTCCCATTGAACGAGTTGTTTGTCCTTAATGCCGTCGGGTACCTGGTACTCGTGGTGGCGTTCTGGCTGGCGCCGCGCTGGCTGGGGCGCTGGAGCTGGCTGGTTAGCCTGGCGATTCTGGGGTACGCAGTGGCTGCGATCGTTGGCTGGATGATGTATGGCAAGCCGAATCCCAATGGACTGGGCTACACATCGAAAGCGATCGAGGTCGTCCTGGTGCTCATAGCCGCAGGCTATGCCTGGCGAACAGCCCGAGCGAATGCGATGGCGTAGATTCCAGTCGGGTGGCCCGGTTCGCCTGGGCCAAGCTGAGGCCAATTTGCCCGAGCTCCTGGCCGCACTTCCCTGAGTACTCCCTCCCCCCGCGGGGAAGGGTTGGGGAGAGGGGGCTTTAGCGCCCGATCAGAACCGAGCCAATCACCAGGAGGCCAACCAGCGCGAACAGGGCGGCGCTTGCCCGCTGGAGCATGGGTCCGACCAGCCAACGGCCAATCTGCCGCCCGGCGGTGGCGGCCAGAATGGTCACGGACCAGAGTGCGGCGAGGGCTCCGATGCCAACTGGAATGGGCTGACCGGTCTCCGCCACCAGCGCAGCCGTGGCGAGCTGGGTCAGATCGCCCCACTCAGCGGCGAATACGACCAGGAAGCTCGCCATCCAGGGCGGCCGAGGGCGGCGTCTTACCTCCTGGACCTCTTGCTCCTCGGTGACCAGGTCTCCTTCGGTACTGCGTCGCCAGGCCATGACCGCGAACACGAAGAACCCAAGGCCGGCCGCGACTCGGACTGGTTGGCTGGGAAGCAGCTGTAGCAAACTGCCGGCGGTCACGGCGACCAGCGTTTGGATCAGAAAAGCGAGGGCCGCCCCGATCATGACCTGACGGGCAGGAAATCGAGTAGCGAGGACGAGCGAGGCTAAGGCGGTCTTATCGGGAAGCTCGGCTAAGAAGATCACACCATAAGTAGAGAGGATCAGGGGAAGAATGGGCCGGTTACTCCCCTTCGAATCGCGGCTGGACTAGTCTAACTCCAGGACCCAGCAGCCTAGTGCGTGCTATTCGGCGGCTTCGGAGGAGTTTCCTCGTCGGGCTCCTTCATGGCGTGCCGGAACTCCTTGATGCTCTTCCCGAGCGTAGAGCCCAGATCCCCCAATTTGCTGGGTCCGAAGACGACCAGCGCGATCACCAGGATCAGCAGCAGATGCGTTGGTTGGAACAGCCCCTCCCCCATCCGGAGACCTCCTGACTAGCCCGTCCCAGTCGGCGCGTGGGTCTCTGGGGTGGCTATGCGTGTTGATATTCTAAACCCTATGCGCCGTAGGCGTGGACCTCTTCGCGCCGAGCCCACATGAAGAAAAGGGCCGTGAGAAGCGCGTAGTAGTACGTGCCGCCAATCACCCACATGATCAGCCCGCCCACGGCCTGATCGTCGATCGGCGAGATCCCGAAGGCAAGCGGTCCAGCAGTGTTGTAATAGGTGTAGAGGGAGCCGTCGGACAGCGTGATCATGGCGCCGACCAGCGTGGCCGGGAATGTAGCTAGGAAACAATAGAGCATTTGCCCGGGTACCGAGAGCCGCGGAATGAGATCGGGCACCGGACTGAATATGGGCAACCAGGTCAGCAGCCCGGTGACCAGGAGCACACCGTGGATCCCAGCGTGCACTACCTCGATCTTGAACACCTGGTCGTAAATGGCCGGCAGGTGCACCAGCGAGAAGAATAGGTGGAAGGCCCCGAACGCTACCACGGGGTAGATCTGCGAGCGACCGGCCGTGATGACCCATGGATGGTTCAGTAGCGGACGAATCAGCCAGCCCGGCGTCCCCAACAGGAGCAGAGGCGGGACGATGAGGGTGATTAGCTCGTGCTGCACCATGTGGGCGCTGAACAGATAGTAGTCGGCCAGGTGATGGAGCGGAGAGGCGATCGTCAGCGCAAGAATCGACCATCCGAGGGCGAAGGATAGGATCTGCGCCCTGGAGGCGTGCTCACCCCAGCGGCGTCCAATGACGAATACGCCATCGACGTAGAGAGCGCCGATCAAGAGCAGAAGGGCGACGCGCTCGGGGTGAAAATCCCATTGAGTCACTGACAAGGCCAGCAGTGCGTTCCAGTTCACAGGTCAGATTCTAAAGCGACGTGGAGCGAATGCCAGCTCATCAACATCAACGATGACGCCCTCCGTTCACACTGTACTGACCCAACTGTAACCGCGCTGTGACGATCAGACTGCCGCCCGTGAGGCCGCTGTGACTAATGACGCCTAAGGTAGAAGGAAGCCTTGGAGCCCTGCGGCACCGCCGAAATTTGGCGGCAATATAGGCCAAAGGTTGGTCTCTTCCGTCCCAATTGTGAATTTTTGATATGTATGAACGCTAAAGCGTAGCAATAAAGGCTCATCGAGCGTTCGAGTAAATGGAGAGGCAAACCGGAGGTAAGAAACGATGCGCATTCCGCAGCCAGAACTCTGGGTCATCGACTGGGTGCTGTGCAGCCAGGGCGAATCGGTGAACGGACAAAAGCTGGAAGCGCTGATGTCCTGGCGTGACCTGCGCGAGCGGATATGGCGCGCCCAGATGTCCGCCGAGCTGGCCACCGAGGACCCGGCCAAGCCCGCCGAGGCTGAAATTGAGCTTTCCCCGGAAGAGTACGAGTTGCTGCTGGCTATCGTCCCCACCACCTTCCGCTGGGGAACTGGCGAGGATTGCGGTTTCTCCCTCAAGCGGCGCATAGCGCAAGAGCTGTGGGGAGCAGAGGAAACCGAGAAGCACTCGCTGACTATGTCGATCGCAGCTATGTTTGGAAAGGAGGACCGCGATGCCAGCGGCTCCCACAACGGCACCGACGAAAACGCCGGTGCGGACCCAGCCACACACGCAGCCTGAGCAGCGTCCGTGGTTCGTTCCCGAGAAGATCTGCCCGGATCAAACTCGGCGCTTCTGATCGATCCGGTTCGATAGATTTTTGACATTCATTTTGCCGGAGGATGCGAGATGAGGCCATTTCACCCGCCAGGTGGAACGACACGGCGGGCATTCTCCGGCTACACCCCGGAACAGGACGCGAAATGGCAGATCCTCTCGGATATTGCCTATGCCGCCGGGTACGGCTTCGAGCAAACTCGACAACCTACCCCTGGCGCTGTCCTCCCCCAGGACACGGTCAATGAGCGCGTCCATCAGGTGGAAGAAGGTTGGACTTACGAGTCAAAGCGGGATCGAGGCAGTAGCGGGCTCGACCCGTCTGCCGACGTGCCGCAAGCTGCCCAGTATTACTTAACCGAGCGGCTGCTCCCCTTCCCGCAGACTGACCGTCCCTGGCAGCCTCGCTACGTGAACGTCAACGATCCGAACGAAGAGGATCAGTAGGCGGGGGTCATCGTCGCGACTAGTTGATTTGGGTCGGGCGTTAGCTGCCTTAGCCTTGGCGCTACCTCTTCCATGAAAAGCTTACGCGAGCGTTTGCGCTGTTCCAGAGTGCCAATCTGGTGGCCGATGAGCGTAAGCAGCATGCCGAAGCCGCCCATCTCGTCATAGAACTCCTTGATCCGCTGGTACACGGTCTCCGGGCTTCCGACCAGAAAGATGCCATTGTCCACCAGGTAGTCGAAGTTGAGGTCGTCGAGACTGTCGCCTGGAGCGAGGCTCCGCACGAGGTGGCGCAACCTTGCACCTGCGCGGCGAGCGTCAAGGGTCGGCTCGATGTCCCCACGAACATCGTCCAGCGCCTGTTGATCGGTTTCGGCCACGTACACGACCCGACTGAGACGAGTTTCGTTGCGCGACACCGAACGGCCCGCGGCCAGCCCAGCTTCGACGTAGGCGGTGGCTAGCTCATCGAGCTGCGGGGCCGTGTCGAAGAAATAGTAAAGCGGGAAAAACCCTTGCTGACCGATGTACTCGGCGGTCGCCACCGTTCCGGAGTTGGCCATGCCGACCGGCGGGTGCGGCTTCTGGATAGGCCGCGGATGCAGGAGGATTCCTTCGCCGTGGTAGAACTTGCCCTGGAAATCGAAGGGCTCCGTCTCCGTCCAGCACTTCAGGATGAGTTCGATCGCCTCCAAGACCATGTCGCGCTCGTCGCTGAGGTCTCGATCGATGCCGAATTCCTTCATGTGGTTCTTCTCGCCAGGAGCCCGCGCCGCGCCGAAGCCTGCCATGTAGCGCCCGTTGGTAAGGGTGTCACAGACGGAGGCCTGCAGGGCGACTTCGACTGGTTGATAGAACTGAAGGTTGCGGATCCCAGGGCCAAAGCGCATCTGTTTGGTCAGGGCGGCGGCTTTACAGATGAAGAGATCCACCACTGGAATAACAGTCTGCCCGCCCCCACCGCCGATATGTTCGGCGACCCAGGTCTCTTCAAAGCCTAGCTCGTCGGCGTCGATGATGTCCTGAAGATTTTCTTCCCAGGATTGTTGCGGGCTGGAGTTGCGGCGGGTGGATTGGCAGAACAGTCCAAATCTCATGCGGCCCCCTTCGGCAACGGTGGGGGCATTATACGGACCTCAGCGGGGGGCATGACACGCCATTGATTGGTTGAAGCTGGTACCCCCGGGGAGACTCGAACTCCCGACAAACGGTTTAGGAAACCGCTGCTCTATCCGCCTGAGCTACGGGGGCAGGGCACCCTCAATTCTAGCTAGCGGGCGCCCAACGAGGGGCTAGTGGTCTTCCCGTTCCAGGAGCTGCAGGATCTGGCCGACGCTGAGATGCTGGCCGTCGAAGCTGGTCACGGGCCGGTGCACGTCGACGTGATACCGATTGCGCCGCCCGATCTTTTCGCGTTCGATGTAGCCGGCGTCTTCGAGATCTCGCAGCATCGCGCGAGCCGATCGTTCGGTGACACCCACTGATTGTGCGATTTCGAGCCCGGTGCTTTCGGGTCGGCGCCCGATGTGCAATAGGACCTCGGCATGGTGGGTAAGAAAGCTCCAGGACCGCAATGGCGATACACTCTCCGCTTCGAAAATCTGCGGCCTTTTTCGTTCAGAAAGGCAGGAGATTTCAAGTCATTACGATTTAGGCTCAAAATGACATGTATCAAGTATCATGTATTTACGTTCCTATCAAGGCGACTGCTTGAGTCCCGAAAACCAGACACGAGACTGATGGTCGACCTGAGGGCGAGGAGAACACAATGGCACAGGGAACCATCAAGAAGCTGGTACGCGACCGAGGATTCGGTTTCATCCTGCCCGAAGGCGCAGCTGCGCAGGGCAGCGATCTGTTCTTTCATCGGGTCGATGTAGAAGGCAATGCGTATGATGCCCTGCAGGAAGGCCAGGCGGTGAACTACGAGATCGGTACGGACGAGCGCCGCGGCACCCCCAAGGCGACACGCGTCGCCGCTTCCTGAAGACCCCATCATGCCCAACAAGGATCGTGGCAACAAGGCCGGCAAGGGCAACGCCAAGAAACCAAAGCAAGTGAAGGAGGCGGGTAACCGCCCCCATGAGGTGCGCGATCGCGAGGCAGTGCAGACGCACCCTCGATGATGCCGCAGGCGGCAGACCCGGCAACTGGGTCGCCCGTCATTCCGGAACCTCGACGCGTGTCAAGCTGGGCGTTCAAAGTAGTGCAAACGGTCATCGTTGACCGTCCACCTGCCACGGTCTTTGCCTATCGCGCCGAGCTTGCCAAGACCCCCGAATGGCATCGCGGCGTGGTTTCCGCGAGCCTTGAGTCCATGGACCCAATCGCGATTGGGTCCCGCTGCACCGAGCTGCGGAAGGGCGCCGGCGACTCGACCGAAGACTGGGAGCTGGAGGTCACCGACTACGAACCGACTGTCCTCCTCAGCATCGTTAATCGGTGCGATGAGTGGGAAGTCTCGGAGCTCCACCAGTTTGCCAATTACGGGCCTGCGACGCGCTATACCGTCACTGCCGACGTCACCGGTAGCCCGGTGCCTGGTGGGGCGTACCAGAAGGCACTGGTCCAATCGCTATTGCAGTTGAAATGGGCTCTTGAAGGAGTCCCGAGTCACCGCTAGGCTCGTGCTCGCGCCGCCACCCCAAGTCTCAATCCAGGAGTAGTCATGCCAAGAAAGCGGCCGCAATATCGGCGGCCTCCTCCCCGTCCAGCCTTCGTTCGGCAAGGACCGTCCGACGAATCTCTCGATTTTGCCGCTTCGCGTCTTGCGCAGGGGGCGACAATCGAGGATCTACGTCTTCTGGTCACTCAGAGGCGTGAGCTTCGTGACAACGAGGATCGCAACGCCAACGCGCAGCCGGGCCCGGAGGCTCTTGGCCGATTCCGCAACGCGGTTCTTTACCTTGCGGAGGCCGAGCGCGCACTAGCCCTTCTTGAAAAGGCGACAGGTCAGCCCGCTCTGTAGAAGTCTCTGGCAAACTCCGACGTGGGGGGTCAACTACGCTGGAGGGCGTCGGAGTTCTGCGGAATGGTGAAGCGATAACCCACCCCGGGTTCAGAGAGCAACAGCTGTGGGTTCGACGGGTCCGCCTCTAGCTTCTTGCGGAGACTCGCGATGTGGACTCGCAGCGATCCCCGGGAATCGGCATACCCCGGCCCAAACACCGACCGTAGCAGCAAACCGTGAGTGATCAGTCGCCCAGCGTGAAGGGCGAGGAACCGAAGCAGCGCATATTCAGTTGGGGTCAGGTGCACATCGGATCCGGCTCGGGTTATCCGCCGAGCAGCCAGGTCGATTTCGATATCCCCCGCCCGAATCACCCCCAGAGCTGGTTGGTTCGGCCGGGCGTCTCGTAGCGAGGCTCGCATCCTGGCTAAGAGCTCAGGCACGCTGAATGGCTTGGTTACGTAGTCATTAGCTCCCTCATCGAGTGCCACCACTTTTGAGCGTTCGTCGTTTCGGGCGGTCAGGACGATAATCGGCAGCTGAGTCCACTCGCGGACCTGTTGGCAAAAATTGACACCATCCAGGTCCGGAAGGCCGAGGTCGAGAATTACCAGGTCTGGAGGCCGGGTGGCGATTTGAGCCAGCCCGGACTGTCCTGTCTCTGCCTCCGTGACCTCGTACCCATCGGCCTTCAGGGCGATCCGAAGCGCCCGCCGGATCTGGGGCTCGTCATCTACGACTAATACCCGCTCATTCGCCACTTCACTGCCCTCGCATATGCGGCTGATTACCATTATGTAACAAGATCGTTCTCGTATTAACGCGATCCTTATGGACACGTAACAACGGTGTAA
>DASXTD010000756.1:0-22554 GCA_036505655.1 Chloroflexota bacterium | reverse complement strand
TGCTGGCGCAGCCTAGCGGCGATTGCCTGGGGCGCCTGGTCCGCCACCCGCACGCTGATGGCGCGGCTGGGGAGTGTCTCCTCCGGGAGTGAGCCTCCACCGATCGTCGCTCGGCTTTCCACAACGCCGAGTCCGCTGGGGGACCCCAGCGCCGCCAGAATATGGCGACCGCGGCGTTCCAGATCCAAGGTCGGCGTCGCGATCATGAGCCAGACAGGGATCTCGCGCTGAGCCTCGCCGCGGTCGTAATGAAGGAGGGTGGCGTGGAGCGCGGCCAGCGTGGCCTTGTCGGGACGCACCGCGCGGGTAAGCGGGTGGCGCCGCAATTTCGCGATGACGTCTGCTTTGCCGACGATGATGCCGGCCTGGGGCCCACCCAGTAGCTTGTCGCCGCTGAAGCAGACCACATCGGCGCCGGCGGCCACACTTTCCTGGACCATGGGCTCGTGTTCGAGGCCGTAGGTTTCGGTGGGCAGCAAGCTGCCACTGCCGAGATCGTCCGCAACTTCGAGGCGGGCAGGGCCCGCGGCCAGAGGGGGAACAACAAGTGGATTTCCCCTCTCCGTAGTAAGCCCCCCTTGGTGCTGACGCGCTAGGGACACCAGCTCTTCGATGGTCGCCGCGTGCACGAAGCCGGTGACTTTGAAATTGCTGGTATGCACGCGCAGCAGCACGGCTGTAGCCTCGGTGATAGCGGCCGCGTAGTCTTCGAGGTAGGTGCGGTTGGTGGTTCCTACCTCGACCAGGTGCGCTCCGCTCTGGAGCAGCACGTCCGGGATGCGGAAGCCGCCGCCGATCTCGACCAGCTGGCCGCGAGAGATGATGACCTCTCGACCGGCGGCCAGGGCCGCCAGGGCCAGCATCACGGCACTGGCATTGTTGTTGACGATGAGGGCTGCTTCGGCGCCGGTCAGTCGTCGCAGAACCGGGGTCAAGTGCTCGTGGCGCGACCCTCTCGCCCCGGCCGCGACGTCGAACTCAAGGCTGCTGTAGCCTGCCGCGACGGCTTCCATGGCCTGGCGCGCTGCCTGGCTGAGGGGGGCCCGCCCCAGATTGGTGTGGAGGATGACGCCGGTCGCGTTGATGACGGGCTGCAGCGAGGATTGAAAGCGGGCTTCGAGCTCAGCCTGCGCATTCGCTAGCAGCCGGTCGGTGCTGGCCTCTCCGTTGCTGCCGGATCGCACTGCGTCAAGAGCCCCGCGCAGCGCTTCGGTGACGTGCGCGCGCGGGTAGTGGTCGAGCAGGGGACGCGCGTCCTCGGCCTGGAGGAGCCTGTCGATGCTGGGCAGCTCCCGTCGCCAATCAGTCATGGGGGACTGTAACCTATAACTTCATGGCGGAGGAGCGCAGCGATGAGCGGAGCGCCCTCGGCGTTCATCATCTGAGCTCGAACGCAAGAGTATGCGGTTAATGGACAATCACTTCCCAAGACTGACTCACTCCGCTCGTCAGCGGACACGCCTAGTCATGTTGCGCATGGCCGGCGCGGTCTTGCGCGCCGTGCCGCGGGGGACGCCGGGTGGGATCGAGGGCGGGCATCCGCGCGTAGTGGTGCTGCGGCCGGATCACCTGGGTGACGTTTTGCTCTCCCGGCCCGCCCTGGCGTTGTTGCGGAGTGCCCTTCCGGACGGGGCGCTGACCGTGGCCGTGGGCCCGTGGGGCGTTCCTTCGCTGGAAGGTCTGGGCCTGGATGGGGTCAAGACGTTCCCCTTCCCCGGCTTCACTCGACGGCCCCCGCGCAGCCCACTGGCGCCATACGCCAACTTGCTCGACTTCGTGGCCCATCTACGCCGCGGGCGGTTCGACGCGGCGCTGATCTTACGACCAGATCACTGGTGGGGAGCGCTGGCTTGCGCTCTGGCCGGAATTCCGATCCGAGTGGGCCGCGCGGTGCCAGAAACGGCGCCGTTCTTGACCGATGCTCGGGCCGCGCGCATGATCCAGCTTGTAGGGGCAGCGGCGATCGAGGATGTCGAGTTTCTCCTGGATGCATTAGGTCTACCTCGCCCAGCCGAGCGGCCCGCATTCGGCTTTGAGCCGACGGATCGCGGCCGGGCTCAGGCGGACGGCTGGCTGGCTGCACACCCGTTGGGATCGGGCCCGCGGGTGGCGATTCACCCCGGAGCCGGCGCAGCTATCAAGCTGTGGTCAGCCGAACGCTGGGCCCAGGTGGCCGACGGACTTATCGCGAGCGGCGCCACTATCCTGATCACCGCGGGGCCCGATGAGCTGGCGCTGGCGCGGCGCATCCAGGAGCGCGGGCAGGACCCGCGGCCGTTCGGGCAACAAACGCCGCATTCTCTCAAGACCGGCCGCCCCGCTCGGGTGGCGTGGTCGGTACCGTTGGCAGAAGGACTATCGTGGGACGAGCTCGCCGCCCTGTACAAACGGATGGATCTGGTGGTGGGCATGGATAGCGGGCCGTTGCACCTAGCCCAGGCGGTGGGAACGGCTACCGTGCGGTTGTACGGCCCCAGCGATCCGCGCCTCTACGGTCCGGTTGCTGGAAATGCCAGCGCCCACACGCTGGCTCCAGCCCCGGGCTGGCTGGCCTGCGTTCCGTGTGGAGATTTCATCGCGCCACCGTGCGGGTACCGGATCGATCCACCCTGCCTGGCTGCCATCACCGCGGAGCAGGTCGTCTCGGCCTGCCTGGAAACGTTGAGCCACGACGCCCCAGCTGTGAATCGCGAGGGGCGACGATGAGTCCCTCGCGTTCGCGGGTTTCGCCACGTATAAGGCGCATCTTGCGAAGGCTGGCCAACGGTGGCGCCACCGTATTGTTCGGACTGTATGGGCTCGCGGCGCGCTTGCACGCTGCTATCCGTCCGTGGCGCGGCGCACAGGAACCGATCCACCGCATCCTCGTCATTCGCCTCGATCTGATGGGGGACGTGGTCTTTTCCATTCCGGCGCTGGAAGCGCTGGCGCGAACGTTTCCACAGGCGCGCGTCGACGTCCTGGTTCTGCCCTACACGGCTCCCCTGCTGCGGACGGTCCCGGCGGTAGGTAAGGTGCACGAGCTTGACGTGAACGCTTATCGGCGTTGGCGGGGCTGGCCGAGCGTGAGCGCCCTGCTGGCCAGTATTGGGAAGCTGCGCAGCGAGCGCTACGACCTAGCGGTGGGCTTGTCGGGGCGGATGGGCGGAGTGTTCGCGGTGCTCTGCGGCGCCCGCTGGCGTCTGGGGTATGGGCCGGAGACCTACTCGGGCTGCTACCAACTGGGGGTGGACGACTGCCGCTATCGTCGCCCGGTCCACGAGGTGGACTATTGCCTCGACCTGCTTGGGGTTCTCGGCATCGACAGCGGGCAACCCGTCCAGACTGCCTCCGACGCAAGTTCTGCGCTGCCGGCAGGCGCTGCCCGCCCGAGCCTGCCACGGGAAGGGTGGCCGCCGCTGGCTGTCGACTTGGAGCCCTCGTCCCCGTATGTGGTGCTGGTGCCGGGGGCAAGCAACGGCCGCGCCAAGCGCTGGCCGACGCTCTCCTGGGGGGGCCTGGGAGACCGCCTGAGCCGGGAGTTGGGGCTGCGCATCGTACTGTGCGGTGGCCAGGATGAAGGGCCGCTCGGGCGTGAGATAGCAAGGGCGATGCGTGAGCCAGTCCAGGATCTGATTGGGTGGACTTCTGTGCCCAAGCTGGCCGGCGTGCTCCTGCATGCTTCCCTCGTTGTGGCAGGCGACACTGGTCCGCTCCACCTGGCGGCGGCGCTGGGCACTCCGGTGGTAGGCATCTTTGGGCCCACCGATCCAGTGAACACGGGTCCTCTGGGCGAGTACACCGCGGCGCTGCGGCTCGGGCTTCCCTGCAGCCCGTGCTATGACCTGCGCAGTCCGGCCGAGTGCAAGCTGCCTGACAAGAGTGTGATCTGCATGGTGCAGCTGCCGGTCAACCGGGTGTTCGATGCCGCTCGCGACCTGCTGACGCGAACCAGCTCGGAGGCCCCAGTTCCGAGCTCGACGCCATGAGGGAAGAGACCTCAGCCCTCACCACTCAACACTCAGGGATCGGCCGCATCCTGGTGGTCAAGCTGGCTGATCTGGGCGATCTGCTGACCGCGACGCCAGCGCTGCGGGCGCTGCGGCTGCGATTCCCGGGCGCACACATCTCCGCCCTGGTCACTCCCCACACCGCACCCCTCCTGTGGGGAAACGACGCGGTAGACCGTGTCTTGATCTTTCCGAAGGCGGCGTTCGACGGCTGGGAAGGGTTTCGGTCACCCGTCAAAACCATCCAGGCAGTGGCCCGCGCGGCGAGTCTGGCCCGCCAGCTGCGGGCTCAGGCCTTCGACGCGGTGTTTCTCCTCCACCATTTGACCACCCCCGGGGGGAGAGCGAAGTATCAGTCGCTGTTGGCGGCCACTGGTGCGCGGCGACGGTTCGGCCTGGACAATGGCCCGGCCACCTTCTTGACCGATTCAGTCTCCGATGAGGGATTCGGCGCCCGCCACGAAGTCGACTACTGGCTTGAGGTGGTTGGCCTGGCCGGCGCGGGTATGGCGGAGCCTCGGCTCGAAGTCTTTCTCACCGATGAGGAACGGGCCGGGGCCGATGACTGGTGGCGGAGTAGAACGCTGGAAGCTTCCAGTGTGGTGGCTCTGCACCCGGGCTCGGGGACGTTCAGCCTGGCCCGCCGCTGGCCGGCCGAACGCTATGCTGTGGTGGGCGCCGCTCTGGCCGGCGCTGGCCATCGGGTACTGGTCATCGCGGGGCCCGGTGAGGAAGCGCTGGCTGAGGAAGTGCGCGCGGGTATAGGCGGGACCGCTGCTATTGTCGCCCCGCAAACCACTCCCCGTCATCTGGGTGCGCTGCTGCGCCGTTGCGACTTGTTCGTCGGCAACGACAGCGGTGTGATGCACCTGGCGGCGACGGTCGGAGTGCCGACGGTGGGGGTGTTTGGTTTGACCAATCATCGCGCCTGGGGTCCGTATCCGCCCGACGAGCACCGAGTAGCCCGCTTAGAACTGCCCTGCAGTCCGTGCCTCTATCCGGGGCATGGCCTGGGCGCCCGCGAGGGCTGTCCACCCCGCATGTGCCTGGAAACCCTGGAGCCGTCCGTGGTGGTGGAGGCCGCACGCGATCTTCTCAAGCAGCGAGTGCCCAGCCGATGAGTCGCAACGAGGATCCGGCGAACTTGCCTTCTCCGACCGGTGTCGCTGGTGATGCGCGGTCCTGGGCCGAAAGAGCGATTGGCGAACGCGTGCCCTGCGCCCAACACCCAGACGTTCAGACTTACCTTCGCTGTCGCAGCTGTGGCCGAGCGATCTGCCCCCGTTGCGCGGTGTCGACGCCCGAGGGTGCCCGCTGTCCCCGCTGCGCGGGTCAGGTGGGCCGGGCCTGGGGCCGAACGACCGGGCGGGTAGGTCTGGCCCGGCTGGGACGTATGGCGACGGGCGCACTGGCCGGCCTGGCAGTTGCCATGGTGGGGGGCGCCTTGTTGACGCTGGTGCCGTTTGGAGCGCTGCGGCTGCTCCCCTTGGTAGTCCTGGGCTTTCTAGCGGGCGAGGTCAGCGCCGCTGTGGCGGGACGGCCCGGTGGAGGCGTGTTCGCCATGGTGGCCTTCACGTGTGCGTTGATCGGTCCGCTGGAAGGCCAGGCGATACTCGGCAATCTGTTCGTCAACCAGTTGGCCAGCAACGCCAGCTTGAGCAGCAGCGCCGCGTCGCTGGGTCCCTTCGGTACGCTGGCACTGGTGGGGGGTGCGGCGTTGGCCGCCGCCCGAGCTGCCACTGCCGAAAGCTGATTGCGGGGCGTTTAGGGCCGGCCCACGTCGTCTATAATTCGTGCCAACTTACCCAGGAGTAACTCGCGACGATCCAGGACCGACCCGACTGGCGACGCCACAAGGGCGCATGTACCAATTACCGTGAACGCTGGTCTTCCGCGGATGAACCCGGCGACGATGGATGCCGGCTGCTGTACCAGGTCATCTGCCTGCAGGGGACCCCGCCCCTGACGCTCGAGGAGCAAGAGCGCTGCCTGTGCACCGTGCAGGGCTGCTGGCGCCTCCCCGAAACCAACCCCAAGTTCGCCCGCACCACGGCGAAAGCGACCAGATAACAAGTGCCCGCCTAAGGCAAAAGCACTGGCCTACCGGCCGGACAGGCGGCGCAGTCGCGTGCATCGCACCAATGCCGGTAGAGATGGATGAGGCCTTGCTGGCGGGCTGCCCCCTTGACGACGTGTTGGGCGTCGAGGCCGATCAGCTGCCAGGCCATGTGGCGGGTGATCTGGTTGTCCGCCAGGCGGGGATGCGCGGCGTAGGCCGCCAGGGCAGCGTCGATTAGCATTGGACTGTCGGTGTGGCGGCCCAGGGCGAGCGCCCACGGCAATACCGCGTTGACGACTGCGTCGGAGGCGCGCTGGGGACCGAGAACGGCACTGGCGCGGGGGAGCGGCCGCCCGAAATCCGAGTGGGCTCGCCAGTACGGATGCCCCCGCCGCATCACCAGGCGGCGCAGCCCGACGGCCACGCGCCGGGGGGGCAGCTCGAGTACGGCCTGGATGACGCGATCGGCCAGCGTGGTTGCTTCGGGCGCCGCCAGGAGCGCAGCCGCGGCGGCCACGCGCCGAGCCGGGGCGTTGGTCGGGCGTACTCCCACCCACCGCCAGCCCAGCTGAAGCGAGGGCACCACCCGCCCACTCGCTTGCCAGACCGCATCGATCCGCTGCGTATATTCGTCGCGCGGCAACACTTCTTTTGATCCCGTCCGGCCTTGCCGCAGGAGATTGGCTTCGCCGAGCAGGATAGCGGTCAGGTGATCCTCACCTTCGACGGTGCCGATGGCGAGAGCCTGGTCGAGGGGGATTCGCTCCAACAAGCGGCGAAACTGAGGCACATTGGCGCTGTAGCCCAGCGTCTCTACGATGCCCCCGAGGAGAGCTTCGATTGGAGGAGCTCGGTTGAGCTCCCCCTCGAAGCGGGCCGCCTTGGCCTCCAACCGCGCACGTCCGGCCCCATCGAGCAGGGCGGCCGCCTCCGTAGCGGGCTGGCAGGCCGGCAGCTCGATGCGCAGACTCTTGCGCGTCTGCCACTCGGCCATGAGTAGCGATAGGGGCTCCTGCAGATGCTCACTGAGTGCGACTGTTACCAGCCCGGCGGGCCAGGCGGTGCCTGGAGCCATTCGGGCAAGTGACTTAGGGTTTCCCCTCATGGCAGGTCGCCCTGATTGCTCTTTAAATGCTGTGAGACCAGCGGGGCGGGCAATTGAGTGGGGTAATGCCAGCTTTGTTGCCGGAATGGCACCAGGCTCTGCCTGGGCCTGCCAGACTACGTGGAGGACTACGGTGTCGTAGGCTGGATCTCGGGAGTGGCCGTGGGCGATCCAGTCGGATGGTTGGCGGTGCACCTCCACGTCTCCGCGCAGTAGGGCGCCGTCAACCGCGAGCAGCGCGCCGCGGAAATCTGGCCCCCAGGAGCCCCAGTGGCGGCCCGGATAGATCACCTGTAAGCGGCGGCCATCCACGGTGTTGAATACGGCGCCCAGGCGGCGCACCTCCCACAGCCAGGCCACGAACGCCTCCGGGGGCAATGACTGGGAACCGCGGTCTGGGGTCATTCGCCGGATCTCGTGGGCTCGTATTGCAGTCCGGCCCGCTCGGCTACCAAGTCTAAAAGGCGAGCCGAGGCGCCCCGGGGAGCATAAGCGCCGGTCTCCCACTCGCTGATGGTCTGCTGGCGCACGCCTAGCTCCTGAGCTAGGGCTTGCTGAGTAAGCCCGAGCGCCTGTCGCAGCCCGCGAACCTGGCTTGCATCCCAGCTGGGTCGGCGCCTCCTTGCCATACCTGTAGTTTACACGCTACCGTGTATCCGGGCTGGGCTACGAGGCAGCTCAACCAGCTTCTGGTAGAGTTCTAAGACTGGGGCGTCAGCAATGAGGAACCAAAGGTAGCGCGGCGGTCACTGTGCGGTCAGCACTGCTAACCCTCTACTCGAAGACCTGGCTGGGATTCATGGCGGCGCTGGTCAGCGTAGCACTGGTGAGCGGTCTGCTGGGCCTTATCGAGCGCAAGGTCCCGGTTGGCAATCTGTTAATGCTGTATCTCATTCCGGTACTGGCCGTGGCCACGTTGTTCGGACGCGGACCGGCCGTCGCCACCTCCTTCGCAGCGTTTCTCGCCTTCAATTTCTTTTTCGTAGAACCCCGCTACACGTTCACGGTCGCCGATCCGGGTGAGCTGTTGGCGCTGCTGCTGCTGTTAGCGACGGCGGGGGTGACCGGGCAGCTGGCGGGTGCCCAGCGCCGTCAGGCCCAGGAGGCACGGGAGGGTGAACGCGAGGCGGTCTTTCTGTACGATGTGGCCCGGCTCCTCGATGACGCCGATGCGGCGGCTGCGCTGGGCGCGGTGGCTGAGCGCTTGCGGCTGGAGCTCGGCGTGGCCTGCGTGCGCATCGAAATTAATGGTGACGACCGATATCGACCCCTGCAGGCGACGGCCGGGGAGGATGGCTCCCTGGAGGGCTACGGGGCGGTAGGGGTCGCCGGCCACGTGCTCGTGGACGGCGCGGCCCCCACGGCTTCCCGGCCCGGCGGACCCGGCCGTTGGGTTGGTCTGGTCCCCCCTCGGCGGCCGGGCTCATTCCGGGCCAGTCGCGACGATCGGTTCTACGTGGTGCCGATCAGAGCCGACGATGAGCGGGTGGGGGCGATGCTGTTGTTGCGGCCTGCGGATGCGCTTCAGTTCACGGCCCGCGGCAACCGGTTGTTAGCCGCGACGGCTGGGCAAATCGGTCACGCCCTGGAGCGAGACCGGCTCCGGGGCGATGCGACCGAAGCGGAGGTGTTGCGGCGAGCGGACGACCTGAAGACGGCGCTCCTCCATGCTGTTTCTCACAATCTGCGGACGCCCCTGGCGTCCATCTTGGCGTCGGCGGGCAGTTTGCTCCAGCAGGATGTGCGCTGGACCGAGAGCCAGAAGCTCGACTTCGCCGAGACCATAGAGCAGGAGGCGCAGCGACTCAACCACATCGTGGGCAACCTGCTCGATCTTTCCCGGATGGAAGCCGGGGGCCTGCGGCCGGAGAAGAGCTGGTACGACCTGGGCACCCTGATCGATGATGTGCTGGGTCGCTTGCGGCCGTTGATCGGCAAGCGACAGGTCTCCGTCGATGTGCCCGAGGATCTGCCGCCCGTGCCGCTGGACTATGTCGAGATCGACCAGGTCCTGTCGAACCTGCTGGAGAACGCCGTCAAGTATACGCCGACCGACGCTGAGATCCGGATCGGCGTTCAGCTATTGGACGGCCAGGTCCAGATCGAGATAGCAGACCGTGGACCCGGGATTCCCAGAGGCGCGCTTCCGCATCTTTTCGAACCCTTCTATCGAGCTGCCACGAATGGGTCTTCTCCCCAGGGCACCGGCCTGGGACTGGCGGTCGCCAAGGGCCTGGTGGAAGCGCATGGGGGGCGGATCTGGGCTGAGAACGTCGCGGAGGGCGGGGCGCGCTTTCTCTTCACCTTGCTGCTGACTGACTCAACTACGGCCTCGGCTGCGACGAGTAATCCTTGAGTCGAACGGGAGGAGCCAGAATCCTCGTCGTCGACGATGAGCCGGCCATTCTGCGGGCCGTCCGTACCAACCTCACCGGTCACGGCTTCCAGGTGGAAACCGCGGACTGTGGTCGGGCCGCACTCGATGTTCTTTCGGCCCGCAGCCCGGACCTGGTGCTCCTTGATTTGGGCCTGCCGGACATGGATGGGCTGGAAATGATCCGAGCGATACGCGCCGACTCCTCCCCCGTGCCGATCGTGGTTTTATCAGTGCGCGGTTCGGAGCGGGACAAAGTGGCTGCGCTCAACCTGGGCGCGGACGATTACCTGACCAAGCCGTTTGGGGTGGATGAGCTGTTGGCCCGCGTCCGAGTGGCGCTGCGCCACGCCGCCGGGCTGAGCAGCGGCGCCGAGGCCGTGTTCCGGAATGGGGATCTTGAGGTGGACTTTGAACGACGCCGAGTCACCGTCGCCGGTCACGAGGTGCACGTCTCGCCCACCGAATATGAGCTGCTGAAGGCGTTCATCATGCACCCGAACAAGGTGCTCACCGACCGGATGCTCCTCCAGCAAGTTTGGGGCCCCCAATACGGGTCGGAGGCGCATTATCTGCACGTGTACGTAGCACGGCTGCGCAAGAAGATCGAGATGGACCCGCACAATCCGCGCTATCTGCTGAATGAGTCAGGGGTCGGCTACCGGCTGGTGGCCTCGGAGGTCTGAACGGGGCTGGACTGAATAGTCGGGTCTCCCAGATGGTAGGGCACGTCGATCACCATCGTGTTGGGACGGAGAAATAGGCGGAGCTTGAGCCGCATCGCAGTCTGGTTGTGGAGCACGTACTCCCAGAAATGGCGGGGCACAAACTCGGGCAGCACCACAACTATGGGGTGTTGGCGATCGTGGGTGTCCACGGCATCCAGGTAGGCCAACAGGGGCGGAATGAGCGCCCGATAGGGCGACTCCACGAAGACGAGCGGAAGCCCCTCGCCGCGCGCGGCCCACAGCTGCCGCATATGATCCGCTTCTTGGGGGTCATCACCGATGTGAATTGCGGTGACATCATCAGAGATCGATCGGGCAACCGCCAGTGCGCGGACGACTGTTCGGTCTAAACGACTCACTGGCACGATGACCTTGGCGTGTACAGGTGGCTCGCCCGGCGCATCTGGCCGCTCGAGTGTCAGCGCATCCTCGACCTCGTTGTAGTGAATCTGGATCGCGTACATCAGGAGCACGAGAAGGGGAATCAGAAGCAAGACCATCCAGGCGCCCAGGGCAAATTTTGAAACGGCGACCACGATGAGCACGACGCCGGTGGCCAGCGCGCCGGCGGTGTTGGCTCCGATGCGCCATTGCCATCCAGGAACCTCTCGGCGCATGCGCCACCAGCGGCCCACCAGCCCAGCTTGACTCAGCGTGAAAGCGAGAAACACGCCGACGGTGTACAGAGGGATCAGGCGGCTCACGCTCCCCTCGAAGGCCACCACCAGCATGATAGACACCACGCTGAGGAGCAGAATCCCCACGGTGAATGCCAGGCGGTCGCCGCGAAACTGAAACTGACGCGGGAGATACCGGTCCCTGGCCACCACATTCGCGAGTCGGGGGAACCCGTTGAAGGCGGTATTCGCGGCCAGCAGCAAGAGGACCGCGGTGGACACCTGGACCAGATAGTAGTAGGGGTTCTGGCCGACCAAGGCCCGGGTCAATTGGCTGACCAATGTCTCCGTTTCCGAGGGGTCCGGGAGAATCCCCAAATGGCCAGCCAGGAAGCTCATTCCCAGGAAAATCGTAGCGAACAGCCCGCCCATGGCTACCAACACCGTCTGGCTGTTCTTGACCTCGGGCGGTTTGAACGCCTGCACTCCGTCGGCGACCGCTTCGGTGCCGGTGAGGGCCACCGATCCCGAAGCGAATGCGCGGAGGACAAGGATGAGCGCCAACGGCTCCTGTGGGTAGGCGGCCACCCATTCCGCGGGCGGCGCATGAACCGGGAGCGTACCGCTGGCCGCTCGGAACATCCCGACAACTATTACACCCAGAATGGAAGCGGCGTAGATGTAAGCGGGAGCGGCGAATACGTTACCCGACTCGGTGATTCCTCGCAGGTTGACGATGGTCATGACTGTGATCACCAGCACGGCCAGGATCACGCGCTGAGCAAACAGTTCGGGCGCGATGGAAGTGATCGCCGCTATGCCGGCCGCGGTGGAAACGGCAACGGTCAAAATGTAGTCGGTGGTGAGAGCAGCGACCGCCGTGAGGCCCGCAATGTCGCCCAGGTTCTCACGAGCCACTACATAACTGCCTCCGCCGCCCGGGTAGGCACGGATGACCTGCTGGTAGCTCAGGACCACGATCGCCAAAACGACCACAATCGCGACGGTGATGGGCATGGTGAGCGAGAGTGCGGCCGCGCCCGCCAGCACTAGCATGCGCATCACCTCCTCGGTGGCGTAAGCCGAGGACGAGATATTGTCGGATGCGAAGAGGGCCAATCCTTTGAAAACGCCGACCCGCTCACTGCCTTCTAGGTGACTGGCCAGACGCCGTCCGATGAAGATGCTCCGGGCCCGCTCCGCCAGGCGGCCGATCGAGCCCCTGGGAGCTAGGGCGCGCTCGGTCGCTACCAGATAACCAGGGGCCTGACGGTGGAATTGGCGTGAGAAGCGCCGGACGATCCGAACGTAGCTGTTACCGGGGCGCGGTCGCACGATGCGCCGCTCATCCAGGCCCGCTGGCGACGGCTCCCTCGTTGACGGTCGCGCTGGTGGCGCTGGTCGCTCAGTGGTCGGCTCAGGCCGGGGGCCAGCCCCGTCGCCGTGGTGCGGGGGCTCGGGCCGCCGCTGGCCGCTGATTCGAGGCCGTCGTGAGGATCGACTGTCCATACAAGCCACCCGACCAACTTAGCGGCATTATGCTATCAGGTTTTGTTGATGAAATATTGAGTTATTCTGGATGGTTATTGACATCTTGTTGAGTGACGCGGCCAACGTTGCCACGGGTTTTGGGAGGTGGTCGGGTGGCGAGGAATCGGCCTGCACCGGCGGCTATCAGGGGGGTTGCGGCCCTGCCGGCGAGGAGAGCCGGTTCGGTCCTAGTTAGCGGACCCGGTTGCCACCGCTTCGCCGCGCTCTAGGCGGAGGAGCTCTTTCAGGGCGGTGACGCCGACCTCCACCTGGGAGAGGTCGGGCTCGCGGGTGGAGAGGCCTTGAAGGGCCAGGCCGGGCGCCATGATCACGCGGACAAACGGGTGGTTGATGTGGGCAGCTCCCCAGCGGATGGCCTCGTAGGCCAGGCCGGCGATGACGGGGATGAGGATGATGCGAGATGCGAGCAGGACCAGGAAGGACTCGGGGCGACCCAGTAGGGCAAAGACGGCAATCGACATAACAGCAACGATGAGCAGGAAGTTGGTGCCGCAGCGGGGGTGCTTCAGGCTGAATCGGTTGGCCTCGACGGGCTCGAGCTCAGCGCCCGCTTCGAATGCATTGATGGCCTTGTGCTCGGCACCGTGGTACATGAAGACCCGCCGCATGTCCGGCATGAGCCCGATCACGGCCAGATAGCCGACGAGGAGCGCCGCTCGCAAGACCCCCTCGAAAACGTTGCTCAGGAGCGCGTTGCCGACTCGAGCGTGGAAGAACGTGGTGACCGAAGCCGGCAGCAGAAAGAACAGCCCGACCCCGGCGATGAGCCCGATCGCGCTTACGATACCCAGGAAAGCCTGGTTTCCTTTGGTGGTTGGCTGCGTCTCTTCCCCGGGCTCGGCTAGAGCAACGTCCGCGGAGAACATCAGCGCGCGCATGCCCAACCCGAGCGCATCCCAGAGGCCGATCGTGCCCCGGATGAGGGGCAGGCGGGCGATGCGCCCCCCGTACAGGCGAGCCGGCAGCGGGTCTACCTTGAGCACGATCTCCTCCGAGGGCGCGCGCACGGCCACCGTCATGAACCGCTGGCCGCGCATCATAACTCCTTCCAGGACAGCCTGGCCTCCGTAGGTTGGGAGTCCTCGCGGCCCCAGCGCGCAGCAAGCGGGGAGGGCACAAATCGAGCTGGGCAAGACCCACATCCATGAAAGGACTGACCAGAAGAAACGCTTAGTCAAGGCCGGGCGGCCGTATCGCGCGGCTAGGAGGCGGCCGACGCGGTTGCTTCTTCGGTTCCGGCTTCGGGGGAGGCTTCGCCGCGATTAGTCCGGTTCAGGCGCCTCATGAAGCGCTCGACTCGGCCGCCAGTATCGACCAGGCGCTGCTCACCCGTGAAGAACGGATGGCATTTGGCACATAGGTCCACGCGAATCGTCTCTCGGGTTGATCGGGTCTTAAACGTGTTGCCGCAGCTCGCGCAGCTCACGCTGCACTCTACGTACTCAGGATGAATTTCCTTCTTCATAACTCTCTTCTCAGGCTTCGAGAGCGCGGACGCTCACTTTCTTCTGGGTGCGGCTGGCGTGTTCGAAGCTCACTCGGCCGTCGATGAGGGCGAAAATCGTGTAATCGCGACCCAGTCCCACGTTGACTCCCGGCTTGACCGCCGTGCCGCGCTGGCGCAGGATGATGGTCCCGGCGCGCACGACCTGGCCGTCCGAGCGCTTGACGCCCAGTCGCTGGCCCTTGCTGTCGCGTCCATTGCGGGAGCTGCCGCCGCCTTTTTTATGTGCCACTCGTTTCTTCTTCCTTTTCTGGGTCCGGCGGCGCCGCTTCCGCACTGGCGGCGGGCGCGGCACGCCGTCTGCGGGCGGGAGCCGGCTGCTCGGCGCGCACGATATCGCCGATGCGCAACTCGGTCTGTTCCTGGCGATGCCCGGTCTTGCGACGATAACGGACCTTGGCCTTGAACTTGAACACGGTGAGTTTGGGGCCCCGCGGCTGTCCCAGCACGTGGGCGAGGACCTTGGCGCCGTCGATCGTGGGACTACCCACTACCACTTCGCCTTCGTTCTCTAGGAGCAGCACTCGGTCCAGCTCCACCTGGTCGCCAGGCTCCCCGTGGAGCCGCTCGACGAGGAGCCGCTGGCCGGGGGCTACGCGGTACTGCTTGCCGCCCGTCTCAATAATCGCGCGCATAACCGAACATTATAGCTTGAGGACGATGATCGCGATGGCCGCCAGCGCGGCGAGCGAGATAAAGGCTCCCAGTTTGAGGGAGTCCGGCTCGTAGGTCAGCGTGATGACCTGGGCGTCGGGGGGGACCCAGACCGCTTTGAAGAGCACGTCTGCACGGTAGACCGACGTATCGACGCCGTCCACCTGGGCGTGCCAACCCGGGAACCAGCTGTCATCTACGAGCAGGTATCCGGAGCCCCTGCCGGACGTCCGGCGATAAGTCAGAGTTTCCGGACGACCCGGATCGCGAACCAAGCTCACCGTTCCTATGCCTTGCAGCGGATTCGGGCCGGCCTCGGCAGCTAGGAGTACTTCCTGCGTTTGAGCCCGGCCGGGATCTGCTCGAAGTGCCGCTAGGACCGCCTCGTCGTCGACGGAGCGCGCGCCCGGGATCAGACTCACCGAGGTGGATGGCGAGGGCGACTCGTATACCTCGACACCCGCGAATGCCCGGCGCGTCAGTCCTGGCGGCTGCGCCAGGGGCTCCTGGATCTGGTGGGCGATGACAGCCCCCACTCCGAAGAAACGCAGGAGCGCCGGAGAAGGCAGAGACTTCAGGCGAGTCCGCAGCACGCCATCGCTCCGCAGCTCGGATTTCGGCACCAGCAGCGAGGCCAGGTCCAGGTAGCGGCGGAGTGGCAGCACGCCACCGTCGTACCCGTCCACGGCGGAAAGCTGATAGTGCAGCGACGTGTTGGGTGACATCACTTCGTCGAGTTTGAGCACTGTCTTGTAGGCGAACAGGGCGGCTGGGTCGAGCTCCGGGTGAGCGGCCGCGAGGGCTGGCGCATCCTCCACCTCGTACTCGGTGGGCGCGATGCTGAGCACCCGCCCGGGTTGCCGCTGCTGGAGGTAGGCGGGCAGCGGCCGTTGCGCCTCCCACGCATCGGAAGGGATGGCGTGCCTCACCGGCAGGTCCACCGCTGCCAGGCGGAGGTCGAGCGCTGCCGCCAGTAGAAGCGGTGCCACCAGCCACTGCGAGCGCCAGCGCCACAACGCGATGGCTAGGCCGGCTCCGACTATCAGCCCGCCCAGCCACAGCGCAACCATGCGAGGCTCGGGGCTCAGAAATGGCACCGATCCGACCACCCAGGCAACGACGAACAAACCTACGATGATCGCTCGCTGGCTCAGGCGCGGCCGCTGGTGGGACAGCACCCAATCTACCCCCAGTGCGGCCAGGCTCGCCGCGCCCAGGCTGTAGAGAAGCAGCCAGCGGGCCGGTACCCGAAACAGGTTGAGCCCTGGCACGTGATACAGCAGTGGATACAGCGGATCTGCCCCCCCCAGCGCCAGAACGATGGCGGCCACGGCCAGGATTGAAGCCCACCCGGCCACACCGCGCCGCCCGAAGGCCAGCCCGATGGCAGCGAACACCAGCGGCACGAGCCCCACGTAGCCCATAAACTCGCTGAACCCGTTGGCCCAATAGCCCGGGAGCACGCTGCGAGGGAGCTGATTGGGCGGCAGGGAGAAGGCGATCGCCTCTGAATACGTGAGCCCGCCCGAACGGATCGACTCGCGGGTCAGCTCCCAGGTTGGCACCAGCTGGGCAGCCGCCAGCGCCGCTCCCAGGCCAGCCAGCCCCACCGCGACTCCGATCGCCCAAGCCACGGATCGCAAAGAACCAGAACGGTGTTCGGTTCTAGTTCCAGTTCCCCAAACGTCTTCTAGCACTCTCCACGCGAGCAGCGAGGCCACCGCCGCCAGCGTCATATAGGTCACCTGGGAGTGGCCCGCCAGCAGCTGAACGCCGATGGCCAGGGCGCCGAGCGCCACCCAGCGAACACTGCGCTTCCGATACGCGCTATCTGCGCAGAGCAGAGCCGCCGGCAGCCAGGGCGTCGCGCTCAGCTGGTTCACATGCCCCACCTGCGCGCTGACCGGGCCCCCAAACGCAAAGGCCAGGGCGCCCAGCAGCGCCCCAGCAGCTCCAACGCCGAGGGCTCGACGCAAGAATACGTACGTGAAGGCGCCGGCCAGGAATACGTGCAGCATCACATTGAGCGAATAGGCATAGGGAACCGGGAGCAGGTAGAAGAGGATCGTTCCCGGGTAGAGCAGCGAAGTTTGCGGATTGGCGAAGAATGGGGTCCCCAGAAAGATGTCCGGGTTCCAGAGCGGGAATCGTCCCTGCTGGACCGCCGCTGCCGCGTAGGCCCGTAGCGGGTAGAAATAGGCCCACACGTCGTAGTCGCCCATGATGCGGGTGGGCAGCGCGATTTCAGCGTAAAAGCCCACCGAGGCCAGAAGCAACACGGCCGCGCTGAGGAGCCCGGGTTGGCGCAATGCGCTCTTCAAAGCGGGTTAGATTAGGTCAATCCAGCAGTAGTTCCCGACGGCCAGGTCGAAGGAATAGGCACGCGTGCCGCGAAGGAAGAACAGAACGAACTGCGAGCCAGCTGATCTGGTGCCGAATAACCTGGCGGCGGCCGCCTCGACATCCGTGGCGTTGGGCCCTGAATAGCAGCCGAGTGGGAAAGTAGCTGTCCAGAGCGGAGGTTTGCCCAACGCGATTACGGCGGCCGAGGGGCCCAGGTAGCTCCAGCTCGCGTTGCTGGTCGGTATGTCGCGGATGGCCGGAACCGACCCGAAGATGGCACTCAGGTCCGTCCGGGGGGGACCAATCGCTGCTCTGGGGAGAGCGGCGCCGAAAGGAACGGTGGTCGGGGTTAACGAAGGCGGAAGGGTGGGGAACAGGTTAACCAGGCTGTAGCTCAAATCGCGGATGAACAGCCCGTACGTGCCTAGCTCGAGGGCTTGGACGTTGAGGCGTTGACTGCCAACGTCGAGTAGAGCGGTGGGGGTTACCCAGGCGCCGGTGTCGGCCTTGTAGTACTGAACCGTGATTCGGCTGGCGTCGTACTGCGCCAGGGTGAGGTCGCCGATGCCGTAGGGTACGCTGAGCACCAGGGGCTGGGCCAGGGTGACAACGGTTGGCAACGGCGTTCCGGCGGCGGCGACGGTGAGTGTGAAGCTGAGGCTCCCCTGGCAATATCCCAGGGGCGGCGCAGCGGGCAGGGTGGGGGCCGCCGCGATGCCCATCATGACCTGATTGGTGCCGCCGATGAATCCTGGAGGAGCCAGCACGGTGAGCGATCCCCACTGAATCTGACCTCCCGAGCCGGTCCCCACCACCGAGATCGCCGCGGCGGGCACCGGGGTGGGGGTGATCGTGGGGATCAGCGTAGCGGCCCCCGGTACCGGAGTGGCCGTCGGCAGAACGGCGGTCGGGAGAATGCCGAACGTCTGACCACAGGTGGTGGCGAGGGTAGGCTGAACCTGAGCCAGCGCTTCCCCTTGCGGCGCTGCCTCGGCCTGGGGAGGACCGTCGTCGCCACCGGAGATCAGCGCCGCCGTTCCGGCGGCCAAAAGGAGGCCAACGGCGACCACGACCCAATGCCCCCGGTTAGAGCGGGCGATTTCCGGCGGGTGATCGGCGGGATCAGCTGAGGTCAGAATTCATACCTTCGCCGGGGGATGGGCACACTGAGCGTCCAATGTGGAGAATCGGTCGGATTCTACTATTTGAGAAGGGACCAGCGGGGTGGCTGGTCCCCAGGGGACTCCCAACTAGATTGTTGGAACGGCACTGGGCCCTGACAGCCAGCGGGGACGTCGACTTAGAGGGGACACGGAACCAGATTGCCCGAACGGCTCTAGGCGCTGCCTAGTCGGGGCGGGGGAGCTCGCCCTGGACTACCACCTCGCGGCCGCGGCCGTCCTCCGCGGCGGCAATAATCCCGCGCTCTTCCAACAGATCCACCAGGCGGGCGGCTCGCGGATAGCCGATGCCCAGCCGCCGCTGTAGGAACGAGACCGAGATCTTCCCGCTGGACTGGGCCAGCACAACCGCGCGATCGTAGAGCTCGTCCCCGTTGTCCTCGGCGGGTTTGCCGAGAGTGACGACCTCTTCTAGATCGTGATAGTCGTATTGCGGCGCGCCCAGCCCTTGCCAGTAGTTCACCAGAGCCTCGATCTCCTCTTCGGACACGAACGTGCCCTGCACGCGGATCGTCTTGCTGGAGTCGGGGGGCATGAACAGCATGTCCCCACGGCCCAGCAAGCGTTCGGCGCCCACCCCGTCGAGGATCACGCGCGAGTCCACCTGTGAAGTCACCGCGAAAGCGATGCGGCTCGGGAAGTTGGCCTTGATCAGGCCAGTCACCACGTCGACTGATGGGCGCTGCGTAGCCACGACCAGGTGGATGCCGGTCGCTCGCGCCAGTTGGGCCAATCGGCAAATTTGCTTTTCCGCTTCCTCGGGCGCGGTCATCATGAGGTCAGCCAGCTCGTCGATAATGAGGACGAGGTAGGGGAGCGGCTGCTCCTTGCCGTGGGTGCGCGCGAGCTGATTGAAGGCATCGATGTTGCGCACGGTGTGGGCCGCGAACAGCTTGTAGCGGCGCTCCATCTCCTGGCTCACCCATTTGAGGGTACCCACGATGTGGTCCATCTCGGTGACGACTGGCATCCGCAGGTGGGGGATGCCGTTGTAGCTGACCAGCTCCACCATCTTGGGGTCGATCATGATGAACTGGAGCTGGTCGGGGTTGAACTGGGATAGCATGCATGCCACGAGCGAGTTCAGGCACACGCTCTTGCCCGAGCCAGTCGCCCCGGCGATGAGCAGGTGGGGCATGCGGGCCAGATCCGCCACCATCGCCTTGCCGGCGATGTCCCGGCCCAGCGCTAGGGGGATTTGGGCCTTGCTCTTGGCGAATGCTTCGCTTTCCAGGATCTCGCGCAGCCCCACCACCGCCACGTTGTTATTGGGGACCTCGATGCCCATCATGCGGCGGCCGGGCACGGGCGCTTCGATGCGAATGGGGGAGGCGCCTAGCCGCAGCGCGAGATCGTTCAAGCGCGAGGTGATGCGGCTCACCGGTACGCCCAGTGCGGGCTCCAGGCCATACTGCGTCACGGCGGGCCCCTGGTTGATCTCTTTCACATGGGCCTCGATGCCGAAGCTGGCCAGCGTCTCTTCGATCACTCGCGCCTGGTCGCGTAAATGAGATTCGACCGGCTGCGGAGCCCGCCGATTGGAGAGCAGCCCCACTGGCGGCGTCTTCCAGCCTGGGGCCGGTGGGGCCACTGGCGACGCCACCGGTCCAGCGCTGGGTTCGTGGCTGGTGAGATCTGGCGACGGAGAGCCTCGAAGCTTTGTGATCCAGCGTATCCACCGTGCCACTGTCGGCAGGGCGTGGTTGCGGGTCCAGTGGATTACGCGTCCGGTCCATCGAATCAGGAATGCCCCGGCAGACCGATAGGCCCCCAGGGTGAGACCGACTGCCACCGTGGCGCCGGCCAGGATCAGCAACAGTGCGGCCAGAACGGTGGGCCATCCGCCCAGATGGGCCTGAAGCCAGACCGCCAGGCCGCGGCCGATGAAGCCGGCCGGCCGGGTCGAATCGAGCGCGTCGGCCACCAGTACGGCCAGGACAACCGCGCCCGCCCCTCCTACTCGCCGCCATAGCCAGCCGCCCGGCGGCAGCATCTGCTGGGAGAGGAGTGCCAGCCCCAGCGCGCCTATCCAGGCCAGGGCGGCGCCAGCCAGCCAGCCAAACAGGAAGTCGGACAGGCGGGCGAGCCATCGAGTGGGAATCGTGTTCGGAAAGAGAAGGGAGACCAAGCCGCCCACCGCCAGACCGAGCAGCACTCCGCCGAGGATGTACGGGGCGCGGTCGCGCAGTTCGATCAAGCGAGCCTGCAGGTCTGGGTCAGCGCGACCGGAGCGCGCGCTCGTGAAGCCGGCCAGCCGGCGAGGGCTCGCGCCTCGACTGGGGGGTGGGCGTCGGACCGTCGGGCCGCCTGATCTTCGTTTCGGGGAGGAGATCATTTCCGGAGGGCGCCTCAGGCCAGGTCGAACATCGTCATCTGCTCGGCGGCGGGCGCCAGCGCACCGAATGGCAGTGCGCGTTGGTCCCCCGTCGCTCCCTGACCATTACCTGGGGCGGCCTGGTCGCTAGCCGCTTCCAGTCGTTCGATGATGGCGGGCAGTCTCTTGAAGTCATCCTGGAGGACCTGGCGGAGGCTTCCCTGGTGCAGCGCGGCAGCCGGGTGATACATGGCGCAGATGGTCAGGCCGTTGTAAGAGAGCGCCCGTCCGTGCACTTCTTTCATGCCGCGGGTCTGGGGGAAGAACTTAGCCAGCGAGAAGCGGCCCAGCGTAACGATCAACGTCGGCGCGAGCGCCTCGATCTGCGCCCGCAAGTAGCCGTCGCAGGCAGCCATCTCCTCGGGCTCCGGGTCCCGGTTGCCCGGTGGACGGCATTTGACCACGTTCGTGATGAAGACGTCGCGCCGCGACAGGCCGGCCAGATTGAGCAGCTCTTCCAGGAACTGGCCGGCGGCGCCCACGAACGGGCGGCCTTGCTGGTCTTCGTAGAAGCCCGGGGCCTCGCCGATCAGCATGACCTTGGCGCGGGGATCCCCCTCGCCCGGGACGGTCTGGGTGCGGGCCTTAGCAAGGTCGCACAGCCGACAGGCGGCGATTTGAACGCGAATCTGTTCGAGATTGGGCACGAAGGGGATCGTAGCATCCCCCCCGGACCGAGTCAACGAAAGTAATAGACTCGTGACCTTCTAGTACGTCCACTCGTAGTTGGGGATGCGGTAGGCGTCATCGGGCATGAGCGACTTGGTGCCCCGCTTGGCCAGCTCCTCCTCGAACTTCTGGCGGATCCAGGGAGCCTCTCGCGAGTAGTCGATCTGGTCCTCGGTGGGGTCCTGGACCTGCTCATCCGCGTAACCCGCGAACTGGGGCAACGGATGGAGTGCCAGATAGCGTGCGGGTTCCGACCCTACGTTGAAGTGCTGATGGAACCAGCGGCCTGGAGGCACGAACATGCTGCCCTCGTGCCAGGGGACGACCACCTGGTCATGGCCCTCCGGCCACATGATGGAATAGCCCTCCCCCTTGGGAATAACGATCACGCGGCCTGGCCCATGGCGGTGCCCACGCTTGTAGGTGCGAGCGGGGAAGACAGACATGTGGCAGGACATTTCGGAGCCCGGGAATCCGATGAAAACCGTCGTTCCCCCAGCCCCGCGGCCGCGGAACGGCACCAGCTTGTCCCAGGCCTGCATGTCGGGGAAGAAGTTGCCGTACCAGAAAACGCCTCGATCAGCGATCTGACTGCCCGTCGCGTCGATCTCCATCGCCTCGGCGTAAAGGTCCTCGTCTGCTTCGACGCGGCCGCCAGGGCCATTTATAAGCAGGCTTAGATCAGGCACGGCGGACATCGCGACCGGAAGTGTGTTGTACTGGAGGAGCCGCACCGGCCGATCACCCTGAGTGTTGGTCAGCTGGTAATGATGGTTGTGGGGAACGACGAACAAGCTGTGCTTCTGCCACTCGAAGGTGCGCTTGGGACCATTATCCGCCCACACGGTGGTGAGGCCACGACCCTCCACGATGTACACGATCTCCTCGACGGCCATTTTGAGGGGCGGCAGGGTCTGGCCAGGGCCGATCTCGGACACGCGCGCTTCCACCACGCCTTCCTGGCCGCTCAGCTGGATGAACGCGGAGTCGCAACCCCGCTCTTCCCAATGACCTAGCTCGATCGTGCGCAGGTCTTCCAGGAAGTAGCCGCGGTAGATCGGCAGCCCCAGGCTCTCGATCCACTGGTCGTAGGCGTAGCCACCGTTCTGATAAGCGGGTCGCCGCCGGGTTCCTGCAGTCTCGGTCACGCAGACGCCTCCCTTAATCTCCCCAGATTCTAGCCATGGCGACCACCCGGAAAGGGTCCCCAGAAGCCAAGCTTTCTCAGTTTGCGCACGACCTCGGCGAACCTAAGTGGGGTGAGCTTCGACATCCTGCTCTTCGATGGTCACGCCGGGGAGCGCGGGTATGTCCCAGCCTAGTTGGAGTGCCAGTAGTACGTTGCCCTCAATGACGTCTTCGAGGTTCGCGCGAGCTTCCTCGACATTGTCGCCCTGGGCAAAGAA
>DASXTD010000755.1:0-11788 GCA_036505655.1 Chloroflexota bacterium | reverse complement strand
CTGGTCGGCCAGGCGGAGGCGCTCCTCGGCAATCGCGCCTCAGCCCTGGAGCATTACCAGCGCTCCCTGGACTGGACCACGAAGATCCGCTTCCGGCCCGAGGTCGCGCTCACCCGACTCGCCATGGCGGAGCTGCTGCTCGATCGAGCGCTCACCACAAATCCTACGCCGACCGAAACAGAGGAGGGCCTGGCTCACCTCGACTTCGCTACCAAAGAATTCGAAGCGATGAAGATGGCCCCAGCCCTCGCCCGCGCCACCAACCTGCGCGCGACCCTGGCCTCACTCTAGGGGTCGCAGCCAGGTTTTATACTTGACCATCGAGGACTATCTCGGAGGGACCCTAGCTTGCCCAAAGGCAAAGGAAGTCTCAGCGACCTTCAAGAGGCAGTCTGCGAACTGTCGCCTGCGGAGCTCATGGAGTTCCGCGAATGGTTTGCCGAGTTCGACGCCGACCTTTGGGACCAGCAAATCGAAGCGGATATCAATGCAGGGAAGCTAGACCAACTGGCTGAACGCGCTCTTCGAGCACACGCCGCCGGTAACCAGTGCTAACTGAGTACATCCGCGCTGCTCTGCACCAGGCGCAGTACGAAAAGCTGGAAGACAGCACCTATTACGGTGAGATTCCTGGGCTCCAGGGAGTCTACGCCGGTGCGGCCACTCTCGAGCTCTGCCGCGAAGAGCTTCAGAGCGCTCTGGAAGATTGGATCCTATTTGGCATTGCCAACGGGTTCCACATTCCACCGATAAATGGGATCGACCTGAACGGCACAAAAGTGGCCTGATGCCACCGTTCGGCCCGATCAGCCGACGGGCGCTCATTGAAGGCCTCCGACGCGCCGGGTTCTCGGGCCCATATCCAGGCGGCAAGCACCAGATCATGACGAAGGGCCGTGTACACCTCGTCCTGCCCAATCCCCACGGAAGCGATGTCGGCGCGGCCTTCCTGAACAGAATCCTTCGCCAGGCAGGAATCAGCCGCGAGGAATGGGACGCTCTCTAGCTAAACAGACCGACCCGCGAGCATCCTGGCGGCGAGCTGAACGGCCTCGACGATGTTGTGGTAACCGGTGCATCGGCAGAGGTTCCCGCTGATCCATTCGCGGATCTCCAGCTCGGTCGGATGGGATTTCTCGCGCAATAGCGCCTCGACTGTGAGCAGGATACCCGGCGTACAGAAGCCGCACTGGAGCCCATGTGCTTGGCGGAAAGCCTCCTGGATCGGGTGCAGCTCGCTTTCACTGAGAGCGAGATCTTCCACCGTGCGCAAATGCGCGCCCTCCGTTTGCACGGCGAAGACGAGGCACGAGCGGACGGGCTCCGAATCCCACAGGATCGTGCAGGCCCCGCACACTCCGTGCTCGCAGCCCACGTGAGTCCCCGTGAGCCCGAGCTCATCGCGGATGAAGTCTGAGAGCAGCAGACGCGGCTCCACCTCTCGCTCGTACTCGCGTCCGTTAACGGTGAGATGAATCTTGTGGGTGGCCAAGGCTCACCTCCACCCTAGCCCTCCCCCGTCCGAGGGGGAGAGGATCAACCGGATGCTCGCCCAGATCCGGATCGTCACGGAGCGGCCGACGCGCGCTTCGCCGCCTCGATGAGGACCCTTCGGGCGAGGACTTCGCCGAGGTGGCGACGATACGCGGCGGTGGCGTGGACGTCCGCGTCCGGGTCGAGGTCGCGACTCGCCAGCGCGGCGGCGTCGCCCCAGATCGAGTCCGATGGCTGCTGTCCAACCAAACTGTCCTCAGCGGCAATAGAGCGAATTGGAGTTGGCCCGAGGCCGACGAACGCTAGCCGAGCCCGACTGATCGCCCCGTGCTGATCGAGGGTCACCAGACCGGCCGCGCCGGCCAGCGCGAAGTCTCCGTGGCGGCGACTGACCTCCTGGAAGGACCAGCCTGTCCGCGCTGGAGGAAGGGGCACTCGCACCTCAACTAGTAGCTCAGAGGGCTCGACCGCGGTCTGATAGTGGCCCAGGAAGAAGTCGGCAGCGCTCAACATCCGCTGTCCGGTCCGACTGTGGATGACCAGCTCGGCATCGAGCGCCACCATGACGGCGGGGAGCTCGGCGGCCGGATCGGCGTGGCTGAGGCTGCCCCCAACAGTTCCTCGGTTGCGGATCTGCACGTGCCCGATGTGCGCGACCGCTTCAGCAATCAACGGCCATTGGCGAGCGACCGCCGCCGAGCGCTCCAGCGAGCGCTGACGAGTCATGGCTCGAATTCGCAGCGACCCATCTTCAGCTGCCGCGAGGTGGTCCAACTCAGCAATGCGATTCAGATCGATCAGACTGGCCGGTCGGGCCAGACGGAAGTTCATCATCGGAACCAGGCTCTGACCGCCCGCCAGCGGCTTGGCGTCCTCCCCCAATTGGGCGAGCAGCTCCAGCGCCTCGTCAACGGTGTTTGGAGCGTAGTAGTCGAAAGCAGCCGGCTTCATCGGGCAGGGCCCGATGCCATTTGCGGAACGCTACCTGGGCTCCCTCTCCTGGTGAGAACCCGTGTGCGTCTGGCAAAGCCACAAGATCCGTGCGGGTAGAGACCTATACTCACGGCGGCATTGTCCGAAGCGAGACAGAGTCTGTCAATCCGGAGCGAACCGTGGCCCACCCGAGCGGCGATCGTGGCTACATCGGCCAGAGCGTGCGGCGTCGCGAGGATTTGCGGCTCCTGCGCGGGCAAGGGCTGTTCGTCGCTGATGTCCGTGTCCCCGGCATGGCCCATGCAGCGGTACTCCGTAGTCCCCTGGCCCACGCTCGCGTTACGCGGGTTGACCTCAGCGCCGCCCGAGCCATGCGGGGAGTCCTCGCGGCACAGAACTACGCGGACCTGGGCGGCATGGCCAAGCTGCCCATGCTCGTCCCTCATCCATCGCTGTATAGCCAATCGCCGTATCCTCTTGCCCGCGACCGCGTGCGCTACGTCGGCGAGCCGGTCGCCGTCGTCGCCGCCGAGAGCGCTTACCTGGCCGAAGACGCGCTTGAGCTCATCGAGGTCGACTACGAGCCGCTGCCGGTGGTGCTCGACGCTGAGCAAGCCCTGGAGCCCGGAACCACACTCCTCCACGACGACATGGACACCAACCTCGCCTCCACCATCGCCCAGACCGTCGGTGACCCGGACCGCGCATTCGCAGAAGCAGATCTGGTCATCAAGCACAATTTCCGCTTCGGTCGGTTGGCCGGCCAGCCGATGGAGACTCGTGGTGTTGTCGCGAACTACGAGCGCACTAAAGTGGGCGGCCATTTCACAATCTGGAACTCCACCCAGGCTCCCCACACCGCACGCCGAGTGATCTCAGAGCTGTTGAGAGTGCCGCAGCATGCCGTGCGCGTGATCGCGCCCGACGTGGGTGGCGGATTTGGGGTCAAGGGCAGGGTTTATCCCGAGGAGATCCTGGTTCCGTTCCTGGCCCGCCTGCTCGATCGGCCGGTCCGCTGGATCAGCGACCGCCGCGAGGATCTCCTCGCCTCAACCCAGGCCCGCGAGCAGATCCACCACCTGGAGGTCGCGGCTCGCGCCGACGGCACCATCCTGGGCGTTCGCGACCGCTACACGGTGGACCTGGGCGCCTACTCTCCGTTCGGAGTGGTCGTCGCGATCAACGCCCAGAACACGCTCCCCGGACCCTACAAGATCCGCAACTACCAGGCCGAGATGCGCGCCGTCTACACCAACAAGATGCCCATGGCGCCTTACCGAGCAGCCGGCCGGCCACCAGCCGTCTTCGCGATGGAGCATGCGCTCGACCTGGTGGCTCGCAAGCTTGGCCTCGACCCGGCCGAGGTGCGCTTTCGCAATTTCGTTCAGCCGGACGAGTTTCCCTACAAGCTGGGGCTGATCGACCGCGATGGGTCCGAGCTCACTTACGACAGCGGCAACTACCCGGAGTGCTTGCGGCGAGTCCTCGACCTGATCGACGTCAAGCGCTTCCGAGCCGAGCAAACGGCGGCGCGCGAGCAAGGCCGCCATCTGGGCCTGGGAATCGGTTGTTATGTCGAATCGACTGGCCGCGGCCCCTACGAAGGCGCCACCGTCCGGGTCGAGCCCTCCGGCCAGGTTGTCGTGGAGTCAGGAGCATCACCCCAGGGCCAGGGCCACGATACGATTCTGGCCCAGATTTGCGCCGACCGCCTCGGAGTCGATATCGACGCTATCACCGTGTTTACCGGTGACTCTGACGCCATCGGCATGGGCATTGGGACGTTTGCCAGCCGCACGGCGGTGGTGGCCGGCAATGCCGTCAGCGGTGCCGCTGGAGCCGTGAAGCAGAAGGCCCTACAGGTGGCCGCCCAAATGCTGGATGAGAGCCCCGAAGACCTGGCTATCGACGAGGGAGTGATCAGCGTACGCGGCGTCCCCGATAAGACGATCAGCCTGGCCCGCGTCGCCCAGGTGGTCACGGCGCCGCCGCCTGCTTTCATCTTTCCGGCCGGCCTGGAGCCGGGCCTGGAAGCGACCCACTTCTACCACCCAACCGCAAATACCTACTCGAACGGCGTACACGCGGCGGTTGTCGAAGTCGACCCCGAGACCGCCATCGTCCGCGTCCTTCGCTACGCCGTGGTCCATGACTGCGGGACCGTCATCAACCCGATGATTTTGGACGGCCAGGTGCGCGGGGGCGTGGCTCAGGGAATTGGCAATGCGCTGTATGAGGAGATCGTGCTCGACGAGCAGGGCCAGCCTCTCACCACGAGCTTCATGAGCTATCTGCTCCCCACCGCGATGGAAGTGCCATCGATCGCGGTGGCCCACCTAGAGACGCCGAGCCCGGTCAACCCAGAAGGCATCAAAGGGGCTGGGGAGGGCGGAACCATGCCGGTGCCGGCGGTCATCGCCAACGCCATCGAGGACGCGCTGGCCCCGATGGACATCGTCATCGACCACATCGCACTCAGTCCCTCACGACTTTGGGAGATCATCGCTTCCCAGTCCCCCGGCCAATCCGCCATTTGACGAGTGACGGCAACGGCGGGCATGCTATGGTCTGGCCGCAGTCCTGAATTCCTGGCGTACCGGAGGTGAGCCCTATGCGACTGGTCACACGCGGCGACCTGGATGGTTTGACCTGCGCGCTGCTGCTCCAGGAAGTCGAGAACATCGAGTCGGTGGAGCTCGTCCATCCCAAGGACGTCCAGGACGGCGTAGTGGAGCTCTTTTCCAACGATGTGATGGCCAACTTGCCCTACGACGGACGAGTGGGGCTGTGGTTCGACCACCACTCCAGCGAGCAAGATGCGCCACCGCCGGGATTCAAGGGGGCTTATTCCATGGCTCCCAGCGCGGCGCGGGTGATCGCCGATCATTATCGGTCGCCCAAATTCGCCCGCTACGACGATCTCCTGGCGGAGACGGACCGCCTGGATTCAGCTCAGCTCACGATGGACGACGTCCAGAATCCGAAGGGGTGGATCCTGCTTGGGTACACGCTCGATCCCCGCACTGGATTGGGCGCCTTCCGCGATTACTTCCATAAGCTCATGACGCTATGCCGGGACCAGCCGGTGGAACAGGTGCTCAAAGATGCCGAGGTGGCCGGACGCGTGGAGCGCGTGCTGGACGAGGAGCAGCAGTTCAAGCGGCACCTCCTCGAGATAGCCAGACCCGACAAGAACGTCATCGTCATGGACGCGCGAGGCATGCGCGACCTGCCAGCCGGCAACCGCTTCCTCGTTTATACGCTCTTCCCGGACCAGAACGTATCCGTGCGCGTCGCAGACGGTTTGGCCGGCAAGTTCAGCACCATCCAGGTCGGACACAGCATCTTCAACCGGACCTGTCAAACCGATGTGGGAGAGCTCATGCACAAGCATGGCGGCGGGGGCCATCGTGGCGCCGGCACGTGCCAGCCCTCGATCGAGGCTACCGACGCAGTAGTGGCCGACGTCATCGAAACATTGAAGCGCAACGGGTAGCCAATGGCGCAGCGCAGCGGAGCGTCTCGGGTACCAACCGCGCCATCTCACACAAGTGACGGCCGTGCAATGAGCGAGGCGATCAGCGGAGCGGTCTCGGGTACCAGTCGCGCGATCTTATACCGGTACGGCTGTTAGCTGTTAAATGAGCAGAGTCGTCGACGCATTTTCCAGTCTGGTTCGCCCACACGCAGCCATGGCCAACGCAGCCGTGGCCGAGCCGCCCGCCCCACCGAGCGGAGCCGGCGCTGGTGATGCGGCCCCTGCAGCTCCACCGTCTGACCAGGAAGTATGGGAGCCCACCAAACGAGAGCAGTCGCTGATGCTCCATCTCAGCAACGTCTCCCACGCGGTGAACCACTTCCAGAATCAGATGCTGGGCATGCTCTACCCCTACATCATGGCGGACCTGGGCATGAGCTACGCCGAGCTGGCCGTCATGTCGGCGGTCCGATCTGTTTTCACCAGCATCAGTCAGGGCACCCTCGGTTTCCTGACACCGTTCGTATCCAGGTGCAAGATCCTCGGGTTCGCCAATTTCGGTATCGCCCTCGGCACCTTCATGAGCGGCATCGCCGGCACCTTTCCCTTCCTCGTCCTCGCGCGTTGCGTGAGCTCCGTCGGCTCCAGCGCTCAGCATCCGATCGGGTTCAGCATCCTTTCCAGCTATTTCCCCAAGACGCGCGGGTCAGCCATCGCCATCAACAACAGCGCCTCCAACGTGGGCACATTGGTCGCCACTCCGGTTGCGACGGCACTGCTATTGGTGTTGGGCTGGCGGCAGATCTTCTTCGTGGTGGCCTTCGCCAGCATCATCATGGGTGGCGTGTACCTGCTCTTCCGCGATTACGGTGCTCCATCGCGGGGTGGCTCGGGAGGAGCCAAGCTCAGGCAGGGCCTGAAGAGCTATTGGCGGGTGCTGCAGAACCGCAACATGCTGCTGATGGGTCTGGTGTTCATGGTCGGCGCGGCAGGAGCCGAGTTCGGTATCAATCAAACCTATTTTGCGCCGCACCTGGCGAACGACTTTGGCTATTCCGCCCTGCTGGTCGGCGTCCTTATTACCGCGATCAACATCGGGCAGGTTGGCGGCCCCGTCCTGTTTGGCTGGCTCTCCGACCGAATGAGCCGCGTGATGGTGCTCCAGACTTCTCTGGGCCTCTCGATCCTGACCACCTTGTGGGTGGCCTGGACCGCGCCAGGCGAATTCGGCCTGCCGCCCGAGGCCTTCGTGGCTGTCCTCTTCATCGGCCTGATGATCTACAGCGCTGTGACCTCATCTCGCGGCACGCTGACCCAGACCATTGTGGCGGACCTGGCCTCCGACGAGGATCGGGACGCCGCGTTCAGCATGTACTTTTTCCTCGGTTTCTTCGCTCAGCCCTTCTGGCTGCTGGTGACGGGGCTCTTGATGGACAACGCTGGGTGGGGATGGGCAATGTCGCGCCTGAGTATTTCCTACATCCTCGCGATTGGGCTGCTCTTCCTGCTCAAGGATCCGCGAAAGCTGAGCCGGACGACTTAGGCCTAAGTCCGGTAGGTGTGGGGTTGTCTCCCGCCGCGCGCTCCGGGCCTAGGCCGCCTCCGAGCGCTTCAGCCACTGGCGAACGTGCACCAGCACTGACGCCGGCGTAAACGGCTTGGTGATGTAATCATCGGCACCGGCCTCGAAGGCAGTCATGGTGTCGTCGGCGCTGTCGAGCGCGGTCAGCATCAGAACCGGGACACGCCTGAGCTCACGATCGGAGCCGGTGCGCAGGGCCCGAGAGACCGACGGCCCATCCATGCCCGGCAGCCGCCAGTCGAGCAAGATCAAGTCAGGGTGCTCCGCCCGAGCGACCTCGAGACCGTGCTCTCCGTCCGCGGCGGTGACCAATCGATAGCCCTCCGCTTGCAACAAGAACGAGAGCGAATCGACGACACCAGGGTCATCGTCCACTACCAGCACCTTGGCAGGCCCCGCCCGCCGCGCCACCTTCTGCTCTCGCAGCTCGATGACACCGCCCTCGCCGGCCGCGCTCAGGTCCAGCTCCGAGTCCCAGGCCTGCGCTCGCATTCGGCTAGCCGAGACCAGGTCATCCACCAGATCATCGCTCCGCAACGGATCGTGATGGAAAAGGACCAGGCGCTTGACGCCCGCCGCCACCGCCAGATCCACCGCGTATTCGACGGTGCTGTGCCCCCAACCCATCTTTGCTTCGTATTCCCGAGCGGTGTACTGAGTGTCATGAATCACCAGATCGGCGTCGGCTAGGAACTCAGCGTGTTTCTCATCTTCGGCATGGACCACCACTGGGTCAGTCCCCCTCGAGGGCGGCGCCGGGTCGGCCTGAAGCGGCGAATGAGGCTCATGGTCCGATGAGTAGACGATGCTCACGCCGCCAACTTCGAGCCGATAGCCTAGCGTCACCGCGGTGTGATTCAGGTAGCGGGTCCGTACCGTAACCTCGCCGATTTCGAAGGTCCCCTCGTCCAAATCGTGGTAGTTGATCGCGGCCGAGAGCTGGTCTAGCCTGACCGGAAAATACGTTCTTTCCATCTGCCCCCGCAGCACCGACTGCATTCCGTCTCCGCTCGCACCCGGGCCAAAAATGTCCCATTCATTTCCGGGAATGAACAGCGGGCCGAAGAACGGAATCCCCTGGATGTGATCCCAGTGGGTGTGCGAGATAAGAACAGACCCATGCTGAACCCCGGACGCTGCCAGCTCACGCCCCAGGCCTGAGGCCCCGGTCCCGCAGTCCAAGATGATCTGCGTTCCGTGATCGGTCTGCACGTGGACACAGGAAGTGTTACCTCCATAGCGCACCGTGCTGGGCCCCGGCGTAGCAATTGAGCCTCTGGTTCCCCAGAATCGTACTTGCACGACGGACCTCCTGGGAGCTTCCCCCCGTAAGTTCATGCCACTCCAGAGCGCTTTTGTTACTCACTAGGGAAAACCCTCATCTAATTCTCAGCCAGCCGGGGCTGGTAAGATCGGCCGCGTCTGGAGCACCTCGCGAGGTGAGATCATGAATCGTCAACTACCGCTGGGAGCAGCTCTCTTTCTGACCGTGGCCTGCAGCGGAGCGTCGGTTCCGTTGGCTGGGGGAGCAACCACATCCTCCTCAACCAGCGTGGGCCGAGTCATGGTCATGGTGGCTCAGGTCGAGCCTACCACTATCTCTTCGAAAGTGCTCCAGACCACCGGTGGGCTGGCCATCGGCGCCACCCAGCGCCTGTTCAACGCAACCTTGACCACCAGCAACGGTCGGGGACTCCCTATCCCCTATCTCGTGGATGCGTTGCCCGAGCTCAACACCGACACCTGGAAGATATTTCCGGATGGCCGCATGGAGACGACTTACCACCTGCGAGCCGGGCTCGTCTGGCAGGACGGAGCGCCGCTGACCTCGGACGACGTCGTCTTCAGCTGGAAGCTCCTTAGCCATCCCGAAATTGGAGAGGCCAAGAGCCGTCCTCAGGTCTTCATGCAGGAGGCCGTCGCCACGGACCCGCAGACAGTCGTGATCCGCTGGGCACGGCCCTTCCGGGACGCCGCCGAGATCGGCAACGACTTCCCGCCCTTCCCCAAGCACATTCTGGGCGACGCGCTCGATACTCAGCCCGAACAGATCTCCAGCCGACCTTTCTGGACAAGCGAATACGTCGGGCTAGGCCCGTTCAAGCTGAGCCGATGGGAGCCCGGTGCCTTCATCGAAGCGTCCGCCTTCGATAAGCACGTCACCGGCCGAGCGAAGATCGATCGCATCAAGATCCTCTTCTCGCCCGACGCCAACACCGCGCTGGCTTATTTGCTAGCGGGGGAGGCCCACGTCAGCCTGGACGACGCGATTCGATTCGAGCAGGGACTCGTCCTGGAGCGCGCGTGGAAACCCAACAAAGGCGGAACGGTCCTCTCCTTCCCCGATCAATGGCGACGCAACGAGATTCAGCATCGGCCCGAATATGCAAGCCCGGCGGCCATCCTCGATGTTCGGGTGCGCAAGGCGTTGTCCCACACTGTGGATAAGGACGCGCTCAATCAGCTTGATTTCGAAGGCGAGGGGCTGTTGACAGAGTCCGTCATTCCGCCCACCATGGATTATTTCTCGGTGGTGGATGCCGCCGCGGTGAAATACCCGTTTGATCCGCGGAAGGCCGAGGAGCTGATGAATCAGGCGGGCTTCGGCAAGGACAGTCAGGGCTTCTATAGCAGTCCCACCGAGGGCCGCTTTACCTGGGAGATAAAGACCAATGCCGGCGCCCAGTCCGAAGACGAAGTCGCTTTTCTCAGCGACGCCTGGCGGCGGGCCGGGTTCGACTTCCATGTGGCGGTCAACCCAGCTGCGCTCTCCCGCGACGGCGAGGTGCGCGCGGCCTTCCCGACCATGTTCGGCGGGGGTGGCCCGGTGGGGGAGGACGCCCTGGTGCGGTTCGTCAGCTCCGAGATCCCGACCCCGAACAACCGCTGGATCGGCCAGAACCGAGGCGGCTACTCGAGCCCAGAATTCGACCGTTTAGCCGCGGTCTTCAACGCGGAAGTCAACCGCGCCGCACGAGGGCCCGAGATCGCTGAGCTGGTGCACGCGATCACCGACCAGGTTGGCGCGATGTCTCTCTACTTCAATCCGGGCATCCTCGCCCACATCTCGGCTATCAAGGGCCCTCAAGTGGCTGCTCCGGGCGCTGCCCGCGACTGGAACGTCCAGGACTGGGAATGGACCTCTAACTAAATCTCTCAGCCGCGAGTAACTGAAGTGCACAGGGGAGCGTTCTTTCGTTACTAGAATAGCAACTCCAACGCTCCTGGAAGCCCAAATCCATGTTGTCCGACACAAATGAATTCGAGGAAGTTTGGTTCCCGGCCGGCCGTGTGGATCTGGCCGGATTGCTGGCCGTGCCGTCCCACGCGCGGGGTATCGTGATCCTGGTCTACGGACGCGGCAGCAGCCGCTTCAGTACGCGCAACCAATACATCGCGGGCACGCTCGTCCGGGCGGGGCTAGCCACATTTCTGCTCGACTTGCTCACCTTCGAGGAGCAGCGGCTCGACGAGGTCACAGCTGAGCTTCGGTTCGACATCGATCTTCTCGCCGAGCGCTTGTTGGCCACGACCAAGTGGCTGGGCGCACTGCCATTGACGCGGCAGTTGGGGATCGGCTATTTCGGCGCCAGTACAAGCGCGGCGGCGGCGCTGGTCGCGGCCAGCCAGCGGCCATCCGACATTCAAGCTATTGTGTCGCGGGGAGGGAGACCGGATCTGGCCGGGTCTGCGCTGACCCGGGTACAAGCGCCCACCCTCCTCATCGTTGGAGAGAAGGATCAATTCGTCCTTCAGCTCAACGAATGGGCGCTGAAGGCCCTTCGCCCGGAAAAGCGCCTCGAGATCGTCCCCGGGGCAGCCCCGCTGCTCGAGCAGCCCGACGCCCTGGAGCGCGTATCCGAGTTGGCCGGGGACTGGTTCGGGAAACATCTATCCCGGCACGCCGCCACGCGGGCGGCCTAGCCTTTGATGGCATTTCTATGCTGAGGCGCTCTGGGTGGCCGGGCGGCGAAGCGTCAGTCGGCGCGCAGCCGATAGCCCACGCCCATCTCGCTGAGCAGCAAGCGGGGCCGAGCCGGATCAGCTTCCAGCTTCTTGCGGAGTGCAGCAATGTACACACGCAGCTCGCCGCGTGAGTTCTCGTAACCGGGTCCCATCACCGAGCGCAGCAAGACGTCATGGGTCACCACCCGTCCCAGGTGCTGCGCCAGGAAGCGGAGGATCGCGAACTCGGTCGGGGTCAGGTGGATTTCTGTATCCGCACGAGTTACCAGGCGGCGCCCAAGATCGATGACGACCTCGTGCGTCCGGATGACCTGGTCGTCGTCTTCTTTGCCCGC
>DASXTD010000754.1:0-3810 GCA_036505655.1 Chloroflexota bacterium | reverse complement strand
GTGGCGCCGAGAACGGCGACGTTTATCAGGTGCTGAGTGGCGAGTGCTGAGTTCGGAGCGGCGTTGGCCACGGGTTCACCTCTGAGTTAGTGCTCTTAGTTTACCGGCATTCCGACGCGGGGACAGTCAGAGAGCAAATTGAGGAGGACGGGGCAGCCCTCACCCTGACCTCTCCCATTGCGATGGGAGAGGGGCTAGACGGCGGGTTAGCTGGAGGACTTGAGGAAATCGCGCCAGAGGGTCTCGTCCCAGCCGATGGCGAGCTGGTTGCCACTGCGGACGAGAGGGGTGACGATCAAGACGGGAGCGGCTTCGAGGAGGGGCAGGATCTGGCTCTCGGCGTAGCTGGTGGGCCGGGGGTGGCGGCCTGGAATGCGCTTTTTGAGGTCGATGAGGGCGGCCCAGCCGAACTTCTGGCCGAAGCGGCGGAGCTCGCCAGCGGATGCGGGGCGCTGTTCGAGGTCGACGAAATGGGTCTGGATGCGGCGCTCTTTGAAGAAGCGCAGAGCCTTCTTGGACTCGTTGCAGTGTGGGGTGCCGAACACCTGGACCTGGAGCGGCTGCGTTTTCATGATCTGGCGACACCATTATCGCCCGTGCTGGCGCGACGCCAACAGCAGCGACAGGTCGGCCGCTCGGGAATTCCCGAGTTCTGGCCCGGAGGGCCGCCGCGCGGGGTTCCACTGCGCTATGCTGCGGGCGTCTTCGGGGGCCGCGAATCAGAGGGCGGGGGAATTGCGTGGAGCTAGCTGCGCAGGCTGAAGGCGGCGCTCAGCCGATAACGACCAACAGCAAGCGGCTGATCTGTGTGGTCCATGGCGTGGGAAGCCAGACGCGGGGGGAATTCCTGTCGCAGGTGGTGGCGCCGTTGATGCGGCTGATCACCTTCTGGGGGAACCGAGCCGCACCGGTGGTCAATTCGGTCTTCTATGAGGCGCAGATCCGACCTGAAACGGCTCCTGCGCACGCCTCCATTGAGTTTTCGCATGGGGGCGAGCGCGAGGAGTGGACGTTCGTGGAGGCAAACTGGGCGGCGGCGTTTTACGCGGAGCGCGGGATCGAAGTACTGGCCTGGGGCTGGCGCATGCTCTTCGAGTCCAAATCGATGATCGGCAAGATGTTCGTGGACATGAAGGGGCGGAACGACCTGCCGGCGGCCGACCGGGGATATCAAGACGCGGGCCAGGGGCCCGGAAATGTCTACGACGTGTTGGTCGGAATCGTGCTGGGTATTGCCTGGATGGTCGTGTACCTGGTGGCGCTGGCGGCGGGGATCATCTTCCTGCTGCTGGCGCTGCTTCCCTCGTGGCTGATCTTTCCCAACTTTGCCCGGCAAGTGGTGCGGGGAGCGATCGAGTTCCTCGTGAGCGGGGTGGGCGACATGCTGGCGATGATCGAGAATCCGGCATCGCTGGCTTCGATCGTTGATGTGATGGCGGAGGCGATAGCGCCTCATTTCGAGGGCGAGCCGTCGGGCTGGCCCAAAAACCTAGTGATCGTGGCCCACTCCGGAGGCGCCACGGCCGCCTTCTACGCGGTCACGGATAAGCCATTCTGGCAGCGCGTGGCGAAGACGGATGGGCCGCCGGTGACGACGACGCTAATCACGGCGGGCAGCTCGTTGAACTTTGCGGCGCGCACCTGGAAGTTCGGGATGTACGCCAGCGGGCGGCCATTCCTGTGGGGCAAGCAGTTCCTGGAGAAGACCCGGTGGGTGGATGTCTCGACTCGCTACGACCCGGTTCCGCACGGACTACCTGAGCGCGCCATGCTCGCGAGCATCAAAGGGGCGGCTGACGTCTGCGTGGCGCGGTTCGTGAACAACGATAGTTTTCTGAGCGACCACGGAGCCTACTGGGAGAACTACGAAGAGTTCGACACGCGGCTGGTGTACGAGATTATGGACCGGGAGGAGTTCGGTTTTGATCGCATCGATTTTGAGGCGATCAAGCGTCACCGGCGCACGATCGGGCAGATCAACGGCTGGCGGGTGATCGTAGGCGTGGGGCTGTTCGCGGCCTTGACGGCGTGGACCTGGCTGTTCAACGGCTATGGCGTTTCCCGGGCGGCCTTCGACTGGCTGGGATCGCTGCCAGTGTTTAGCGCGGCGGAAGGGGTGCTCAGACTCGTGAGCTCACAGCCGGCGCTCGTCTTCGTGGCGGATCTGGTTGTGCTCGGCGTGGCGGCATATGCCCTCTGGAGTCTCATCCGCATCGTATTCGCGGCGCAGCTCTATCGGCCCTGGACGGCCGGGCCGTAGGACCCGCTAGGCCCTCGCTGGGAAGGATTACGAAACCCAGTAAGGAACTTTCTACTTCCAGGAGGAATAAATGAATGCTGAGTATTTTCGGGCGTTGTTTGATTACCAGTACTGGGCGCGGGACCGGCTGTTCCTGGCGGTGGACCGGCTGAGTGAGAGCGATTACCTGGCGGCGCGGCCGATGGACTATGGCTCGATTCACGGGACGCTGGTGCACACGTACGGCGGCGAGCTGGTCTGGTACACGCGATGGATGGGGGAGTCTCCGAATCGGTTGATGAATCCCTCGGATGTGCCGACGCTGGCGGAGCTGAAGACGCGGTGGGCCGACCTGGAGAAGCAGGTGCAGGCGTTCGTGGGCGGACTGAGCGAGGAGGAGATGGCCTCGCGGGTCCTGGAGTATCGGAGCACGGAGGGCCAGCCGTTCAAGCGGATGCTGTGGGAAACGATGGCGCACCTGGTGAACCACGGGACGAACCATCGGAGCGAAGTGGCCGCGGCTGCGACGCAGCTGGGGTGCTCGCCCGGTGACCTGGACATGATCCGGTACTTCAACCGATGATCATTCGGACGTGTGTCATACTGGGGCAGGCTGGAGGTCGTAAACATTGTTGGCTCCAGAGGGTCCGTCCGTTGAATTTTCGGTTGAGATCGTGATCGAGCCTGATGACCAGGGCTTTCACGCATACTGCCCGGCACTTAAAGGTCTCCATGCGGAAGGTGACACAGAGCAGGAGGCGCTGGCGCGCGCCGAAGAGGCAGCCGTCGCCTATTTGCAGTCACTGATCAAAAACCATGAGCCGATTCCCTTAGGGGCTAAAGTAGCTCGACCCCGCTCGTCGGGTACAGCACACACCGAGAGGCTCGCTGTCCCCGTTCCGGCATGAGCTTTTCCCGCCAGACCTGGGATCAGCTCAAAAATAAGACGTGCGACGAATTGACTAGGGCACTAGAGCGGGATGGGTGGGCGCAGGACGTCACTCGTGGTGCAGTGCGGGTCTACCGTCATTCCGACGGCGAGCGGGTCACGATCCACTATCACCCGGGCAAGACATATGGCCGAAAACTGTTAGAAGGGCTTCTTGAGGACATCGGCTGGTCCGAGGCTGATTTGAGGCGCCTGCGCCTGATCAATGACGCACGGAATCTGACTGCCTACTGTCTCGTGGTCGGCTGGCTAGGCTGAAGCGAAATCCGTTCTCCTGCGTCAACAGTGAGCATAGGCCTCCGCCTTGCGTATCGATCGGTGGCGAGCGGGGGATTCTGGGACTGGCGCTCTTGACTGCGCCTCGGAGCGGGTAGCCCGGATCGCTCTTGTTCACCGCCGAGAACGAGAACGGGTGGACTACGTCCGCTCCGAGGGCGCCAAGCAGGAAGCTGGTGATGGCGTTCATGACGTCGGAATGCTCGGATGCAGTCCACGAGGTCGGCCTCGATGATTGCTTTCCGAATTTCGCCCTCGCCTGACTGATCAGAGGACATGGAGCCATTGGCGAGCACGAATCCCGCGAGCCCAGTGGGGGCCAGGTGATGGATGAAGTGCTGCACCC
>DASXTD010000753.1:0-2505 GCA_036505655.1 Chloroflexota bacterium | reverse complement strand
CCGCCTCCAGCTGCGCTTCAGCGACGATCAGAACGTCGTCCTCGCCAACCTGCTGGCCGGTGAGGCGCACGTCGCCATGGACAGCGCCATCCCCCAGGTGCCCGAGGCTTTGATGCAGCAGTGGAGCAGCACGGGCGCCGGGACGATCTTCAGCTCCCCCAGCCAGCTGCAGTACATGGGATTTCAGCTTCGGCCCGAGATGGCGAACCCCCGCGCGGTGCTGGACCCACGGGTGCGCAAGGCATTCGCGCATGCAGTGGACAAGCAGGCAATTAGCGATGCCATTTACGGCGGCCAGGCCGTCTTATCCGACACCCCGGTCTGCCCCTGCTCGGAATGGGGCGCCGCCATGGATGCGTCCGTCACGAGATATCCCTACGATCCACGGGCGGCCGACGGCCTCCTCAACCAGGCCGGCATCAGCAAAGGGCCGGATGGCTTCTATCGCGGACCAGACGGCCGGATCTCTCCTGACATGGCGATCACCGAGGATCCGGACAGCGTCCGCCAGATCGTCGTCATGGCGGACCTCCTTCGAGGGCTCGGCCTAGACGCCCAACAACGCGTCATTCCCCGCGCGTTGGCGCAGGACGCCGAAACGCGAGCAACCTTTCCCGCGCTCCAGCTAATTGGTGTTGGGCTGGGCGAGATCGTCCTTCAGATCAATGGAAGCTCCGAGATCCCCTCAGCTGCCAACCACTGGGTCGGTTTCAACCGGGGCGCCTGGGCGTCCCCTGAATACGACCGACTGCTCGGCCTCTTCAATACCACCCTGGAGCGCCGCGACCGTCTTGAGCTCGTGCGCCAGATGCTCCGCGTTTACAGCGAGGAGACGCCCAGCTTCGGAATGTTCTTCCGCGGCCAGGCCTTCGCGTTCATCTCGGCGGTCAAGGGCCCGACCCTGGTGGCCCCCGAAGCGAACATCCCGTGGAACATCTATGCCTGGGAGTTCAACTAGACAGCCGCACCTTGCACTGGCGGCGCAAGCCACCTACAACGAACCAGTCGCGATCAAAAAGCCGGGACTGAGAGCATTTGACGGAGGCAGCCATGCGACTAATCCGGCGGGCCTCTGGCTTGCAGGTAGCGATGATCGCGCTCGCAATCGTCAGCTGCGCGCCCGCCCAACCCAGCAGCTCATCCACCAACCCATCGCCCGGAACCGCCTCGAGCAAGCCCAGGGCAATCACCATCGGCATCACGAGTACCGTGCAGGCCATCGGGCTTCCCGGCAGTCAGACTCCGACCGGCGGATGGATCGCTCTGACCGAGGTTCACACGGATGGACTGGTCACCTCGGACGTCAATAGTCGCAGGCCAGTAGGGCGCCTGGCGGAGAAGGTGCCATCCGTGGATGACGGCTCCGTTACTTTTCTCGCGGACGGCCGCATGCGGGTCGTCTTCACGCTCCGCCGTGGCATCACCTGGCAGGACGGGGCGCCGTTCACAGCCGACGACCTGGTGTTCTCCTACCAGCTGGGCGGGCCAACCACGGGTATTCCCACCGCCCTCAACCGCCCAATGGTTTACATCGACACGGCAGAAGCGCCGGACGATCTAACTTTCGTGATCACCTACAAGACGCCCTTCTATCAGGGCGCTACGCTGGGACCCTGGGTCTACTGGCCCGTCCCGCGGCATCTCCTGGGCGAGGCCTTCGAGCGCTTCCGGGCAAGCAAGGATGCTTCCGAGATCCTAAACATGACCTACTGGACCTCGGACTACGTCCAGCTGGGGCCCTTCCGACTGACCGAATTCGATCCGGCCGCGGGCATGACGTTCCGCGCTTATGAGAACTACTATCTCAGCCGCCCCAGCCTGGACACCATCTACGTCAAGATCTTTGGCCAGGACAACGTGCTGTTCGCCAGCCTGCAGGCAGGCGCGGTGGATGCGGCCAGTGACAACACCCTTCGCGATGAGACAGGCGCCACGCTGAAGCGACAATGGGAAGCCAGCGGCGAAGGCGTAGTCCGCTCCCAGCAAGGCTCGCTTCGCGTTCTGATCGCTCAGCTGCGGCCTGATTTCCAGGTCGAGCGATCTCTCCTCGATCCCAGAGTACGGGGCGCATTGCTGCAGGCCCTCGATCGAGACGCCATCGGCGAGGTCACTAGCTCGGGCGATCCGAGCTTCGCCGCCTGGTCGATCCTGGCCAAGAGTGACCCTCTCTATCCAGCCGCCCAGGACGGCCTGCGCAGGTATCCCTACAGCCCAGACCAGACACGCGCGATTCTGGCCGAAAATGGCTGGCATACGGCCCCTGACGGCACCCTGCGGAGCGACGCGGACGGCCACCAGTTTCACACCGCCGTCTATACCAGCGTGGGCAACGAATCCTTGCCGCCCCTCTACGCCTCCTACTGGCGCACGCTCGGCATGGACGTCGAAGAGCATGTCTGGACTGCCGTGGAAACGCGCAGCGACGAGGCTCGCTCCCACTTTCCCGGCTTCGACACCACCGCCGGCGGAGTCACCGGCACTTTGGAGCAGCCGCCCTCCTCGGCT
>DASXTD010000752.1:0-6846 GCA_036505655.1 Chloroflexota bacterium | reverse complement strand
GGCGGAGCAGCGGGCGGCGCGCCTGATCGCGCTGACGTTGTGGGCTGTCGCCGGGTATGTAGCGGTCCGAGCGGTCATGGACCTGGCCGGCCTCAGCGAGCGGCCCGAACAGAGCCCATTGGGTCTGGCCGTGCTGATTCTGGCCGCGTTGGTGATGGCATCGTTGGCTTTGGGAAAGCGGCACGTTGCGCGCCGGCTGGAATCGCGGGCGCTCGCGGCAGACGCCAGGCAGACGCTTATTTGCCTGGAGCTGTCCGTCGTCGTGATCATGGGCCTGGCCGCCAACTGGCTGCTCGGCTGGTGGTGGGCTGATCCGCTGGCAGGCTTGGGCGTCGCGGCTCTCGCGGCCCGCGAAGGCTGGGAAGCCTGGGCCAGCGGCGAGCTAGAAGGTTCCGTCGCGCCCCTGGTTCATTGTTTCCAGGATTGCTGCGCTGAGTGCCCCGTCCTGGCTTAGCTGCCCTGTCATTCCGAGTTTTCATGTCCCGTTGGGACGCCCCCGGGAATGAAAAATGGCGGTACCCGCCGACTATTTTCAAAGCAGCCTGCGAGGAATCCGTTGCCTAAGAGGCTACGGATCCTCACGCCTTCGGCTCAGGGTGACATAAGAGGAACTCAGTCCCCGAGGCAGATGCCGAGAGCCCGCGCGGTCTGGACCAGCTCCCCGTCCGCGGGCACCCGCTTGATCACGCCCACCGCCTCTGAGATCGGGACGCTGTCGATAGCGTTTCCGTGCCAGGCCGCCATGTGGCCGAACCGCCGATCTGCTACCAGACGCACCGCCGCCGTACCCAACCTGGTGCCCAGCATGCGGTCGAAGGGGCTAGGCGTGCCTCCTCGCTGGACGTGGCCGAGCACTGTTACCCGCACCTCGTGGGGCGTTTCCTCGGCAAGCTGATCGGCCAGCCAGTTGGCGATCCCCGCGTAGCGCACGCTCGGCGTGCCCGCGGTGGGGCTGCCGGTACCGGCCACTTGCATGGGAGTGCCGCCGGCTGGCGCGGCTCCTTCACCCACCACAATGATGCTGAACTTGCTGCCCAATGCGTCGCGAGCGGCGATAGCTTCGAGCAGCTTATCGATGCGAAAGGGGATCTCCGGGATCAGAATCACATCGGCGCCCCCGGCGATGCCCGAATACACCGCGATCCAGCCAGTATTCCGGCCCATAACCTCGACGATCATGACCCGGTGGTGACTCTCGGCGGTGGTATGGAGCTTATCGATGGCCTCGGTCGCCGTAACCACCGCGGTGTCGAAACCGAATGTCACCTCGGTGCCCGAGAGATCGTTGTCGATCGTCTTGGGGATGCCGACTACCTGCAGCCCCAGATCGAAAAGCTCTTTGGCGATGGAGAGAGTCCCATCGCCCCCGATGACGACCACAGCGTCCAGGCCGAGGTGGCCAGCGTTCTGAATGACCAGTTGCGAAAGGTCAACCGGGTCGCCTTCGGTGCCGTCAACCCGATACGCGAAGGGGTTCCCTCGGTTGTTGGTGCCCAGCACCGTGCCGCCGCGGGGCAGAATCCCGCGGACTTCGGCGTTAGTCAGGACTTTTGTGTGCTCGGGGTTGAGGAGGCCCTCGAAGCCGTCTTCGATGCCCACGACTTCCCAACCGTACATGTTCCGGGCTGCCTTGACTACAGCCCGCAAGACGGCGTTGAGTCCTGGCGCGTCCCCGCCACCGGTGAGGACGCCTATGCGGCGGATTTCTCCATTGCGCATAGCGTACGCACCGCTCCTACAGTCTCAATTCCCCCCGAGCATTGTACGCCGGGGTTCATCACCTGTCTGCGTTGCGCTCGATCAGCATGAAGTAGAGCATGAAGTAGAAGGTCATTAGGCGACGTCCCACTCGTGGGCATTGCGACTGTAGGTACCGTAGATGCGGCCGGCATCCGCCCCACCCTTGGCATCATCCTGGAAGCAGTACACGCCTTTGCGGCACAGCGCGGTCGTAACCTCATAGTTGAGCAGGGCGATGGGCATCTGGTCCAGCATGATGTCCTGCAGTTGCTTGATCAGCGGGCCCCGATCAGTCTCCTTGAGGCTCGATCGATACTGGTTCGCGAGCCGGTCGAATTCCGGGCTCACCCAATGCCCGCGATCGTTGCCGCTGAAATGGTTCTGGGAGCTGGGAACAGAGGTCGATTCCAGGCGGGTGAGGAGGACATCCTCGTTGCCCCGCGCGGTGATCTCGACCGCCGGGTAGCTCTGCCGGAACTCAGTGTCACGCGTCCGTGCAGCTGGGATGACGAATTCGCCCGCCTCAATTCCCACCTTGCGCCAGCCGTCGGCAACCGCGCTTAGCTTTCGCTCCTGACCCGTCGTCGTCCAGGTCGGGAACGACAGGCGCTCGCCACCCGAGTTGATCAGCATTCCATCCGCGGCTCGCTTCCAGCCGGCTGCCTCGAGGCCAGCAGTGGCGTGGGGTGGATCGTATGGGTAGCGATCCTTCCAGCCGTCCTTCACGTAGGAGTAGAGCGAATTCTCCGGGGTGAGCATGGCGTGAGCGGCCCGATCCGGAACTCCGCCCAGGACCGCCTCGGCAAACGTGTCGCGGTCGATGGCCTGGTAGAGGGCCTGCCTTACCCGAAGATCCTGCAGCGGCCCGTAGAAGCCCGGCGTGCTCCGCTCGAACTGGAAGGAAAGAAAAAACGTTGGCCCGTTGACGAACCAGATTGTGCCCCCGTTGTCTTTCGACCAGGAGTCCTGGAGTTGGAGGGACTGTTCGATAGGGAGGACGTTGTCGGTGGTCATATCTACTGTGCCTGAAAGTACGTTGGCCAAAAGCGTATTCGAGTCAGCGAACTGCTTCACGACGATACGGTCGACCTTCGGGCGCCCCAGGAAATAGTTATCGACCGCATCGAAAGAGGCTTCGACTCCTGGCTGCCAGTCCACCAGCTTGAACGGCCCCCACATGGACATATTCAGCGGTCCAATACGGCTTGGCCATGTAGGCTGCCACGTCCTTCTGCGCGACGACCATGCGGTTGTAGTCGGCCTCGAGCAGATGGGCAGGGAGAGGCCAGAATGGCTGGAGTCCGAGCGCGTCGGCCTGGTAATACGGTTGGCTCCAGTTCACGACGAACGTAAAGTCGTCGGGGGTGGATGCGGAGTCCATGAGGCCCGAGGGGCCCGGGTCCACGATCGGCATCGAGTGGTTGCGAGTGAGGGCAAACGTGAACATCAGGTCCTGGGCCGTGAACGGCGCGCCGTCCGCCCATTGGATGTCATGGCGCAGCTTGTATGTTGCAACCATCTTTCCGTTCGACGTTACCTGTAGACCGCCGTTGTCCTGGGTGGGCTGCTCGGCGAGCAAGCGGGGGATGGGGCGGCCGCTGGTCTTGTCGGCGGTGAACAGGGCCTGAGAATGGATCTCGACATAGCCGTAGCCGCCGCCCTGGAGCGTGGGGCTGCCCGAGATCGAAAAGCCGTCCAGGATGGTGCGCAACGCGAGGTTCAGCACCTTCTTGTGGCCGGGGTTGGTCTGCTCCTGAGAAGCTGCCCCCGGCTGGGAAGGCGATGACGCTGGGCTGGCGCAGGCGGCCGCAACTAGGACGATGAGGGCCGAGCACTGTACGGTGCGGATAACGGCGTGTGATCGAGCCACCATTGCCTCCTCGCGAGATCATGGTGCTCACAGGCGGTGCCCATGAGCGCGGCGGCTACAACACTGAATCATGGCAATAGTAAGTCGCGCTCGCGCTTAAAGGCCATGGGCGCCTCAAAATGTCACCAAAAATGTCACAATGGGCTTCGAGTTTGAGAGGCGGAGCGTTAAGCGGAGCGGGCTCGGGACTCAATCCTGAGGGCGCTACCGGGCAGCGGCCGTTCAAATGGAGGTTATGGGGGAGTGACCGAAACAGCCACGAGGGGACAAACGCGGGTCGAGCGCGATTCGATGGGCGAGATGGAAGTGCCCGCCGATGCGCTCTGGGGCGCGTCCACGCAGCGGGCAGTCCTGAATTTCCCGGTGAGCAAGCTGCGCTTCAACCGTCCGTTCATTCGTGCACTTGGTCAGATCAAACTGGCGGCGGCCGAGGTCAACCGCGACTTGGGCTTGCTCGATGCAGAAAAGGCGGCAGCGATCGTCGCGGCGGCGCAGGAAGTGGTCGAAGGCGATTGGGATGATCATTTCGTGATCGACATCTTCCAGACCGGCTCCGGCACCTCGACCAATATGAACGCCAACGAAGTCATTGCGAACCGAGCCATCGAACGCCTGGGCGGGCAGCGGGGGCAGCGGGGACTGGTTCACCCCAACGATCACGTCAACATCTGCCAGTCCTCCAACGACGTGATCCCAGCCGCTATCCAGCTCGCCGCCCTGGTCGAAATCGAGAGAGCGCTGATCCCAGCCTGCGAGGAGCTGCGCGAGGTCCTCGTGGAGAAGTCGAAGGAGTTCTGGCCGATCATCAAGACCGGACGGACCCACCTTCAGGATGCGACCCCGATTCGGCTGGGCCAGGAGTTCCTGGGCTACGCGGGCCAGATGGACCACACAGTTCGTCGACTGCGATACGCGCAGCAGGAGCTGGGTGACCTGCCTCTCGGCGGAACGGCGGTCGGCACGGGTGTCAACTGCCACCCTGAATTCGCCCGCCGCGTGTGCGACAAGCTCTCCCAGATGAACAGCGTCAAGGTCTGGGAGACCGACGCCCACTTCCAAGCGCAGAACACCCTGGACGCGCTGGTCGCCGCGAGCGGCATGGTGCGGACGCTGGCGGTGAGCCTGTTCAAGATCTGCAATGACATCCGCTGGATGGCCTCGGGGCCCCGAGCGGGCATCTTCGAGCTGCTGCTGCCCGAGGTGCAGCCCGGCTCATCGATCATGCCCGGCAAGATCAATCCAGTCATCCCGGAGTCGCTCGTGCAGGCGGCCGCGCACGCGGTCGGCAACGACATCACCGTCATGCTGAGCGGGACGCAGGGCAACTTCGAGATCAACGTCATGATGCCAGTCAGCGCCCACAACCTGCTCGAGGCCATCGAGGTGCTGGCGTCAGCCATTAGCAACTTCACCGCCCAGTGTGTGCGCGGCATCCAGGCCACCGAGAATGGCCCCGCCATGGTTGAGAAAGGCTTGGCTATCTGCACCGCGCTAGCGCCAGTCATCGGCTACGACGCGGCCGCCAAGATCGCCAAGAACGCGTTCAATACCGGTCGCACGATCCGCCAGGTCGCGCTGGACGAGACGAACCTCTCGGCGGAGGAGCTGGACAAGATCCTGGATGCCGAGGCGATGACGAAGCCCGGCCTCGAAGGAGCGTAGGGGCGATGCATGCATCGCCTACGGGCTCGGCATGCCGAGCCCCTATCAGCTAGGAATAGGAGGATGCATGGAAACGGGCCCTCGTCTCGCTGGCAGTAATCTCCGAAACTTCGCGTTGATGCAGATCGGGCTCCGGCTCGCCGAGGATCGATCGGACCCGGCTCGCCCGTATCGCGACGCCCGCATCGAGGTAGGTAGATTCGATGATGGGCGGTGGCGATCCGGAGTCTCCTTGTTGAATGGCACGCCGGACCTCGCCATTGCGGTGGGAAAGGGCGAGCTCGATGTGGCCTCCATTAACCCTTCTTCGTTCCTCACGATGGCGTATCGGGGTACCGGACCTTACGCCGAGGCCTGCCCGGTGCGAACGCTGGCCGTCATGCCCTCGTTCGACCGCATGGGGTTTGCCGTCGCCGCCAAGACGGGGGTCCAGTCGCTAGCCGAGGTCAAAGAGCGAAGAGTCCCCTTGAAGATCTCGGTTCGGGGGAACCTGGCCCATGCGACGCGCTTCCTAGTCGACCAGGTGCTCGACGCAGATGGATTCTCGCTAAAGGACATAGAGAGCTGGGGGGGAAGCCTGGTTTTTGCCGATTCTCCCAGTGAGCCCGCGCGCCTGGAGGCGATCACGAGCGAGAGCATTGACGCGGTATTCGACGAAGGAATCGGCGGCTGGGCGCCACTGGCCCTGCAGCACGGAATGAAGCTTTTAACGCTGAGTGAGGCGGCGCTTACCCGCCTCGAGACGCTCGGCTGGGCAGTGGGCCCGATCACTCCCGCGCAGGTCCCAGGTCTGAGCGGCGAGGTGATGGCTGCCAGCTTCAGCGGCTGGCCGATTTTCACTCATGCCGACCTGGCAGAGAACGCCGCCTATCAGATCTGCCGGGCCTTAGACCGCGCTCGGCCGAGTATCCCCTTTGACATCGACGAGCCGGCCGAGCTCAAGGACCTGTGTACCAACAATCCCGCCACCGACCTCGACGTCCCACTGCACCCCGGTGCCGAACGCTACTACCGTGAGCACGGCGCGCTATAGCGCGTCATTTGCGCATTTCGGCGGGGAACCAGCCGCCGACGCGCTGGCAGGCTTTGTGGTAGGCGATCTGGCCCTGGTTTTGCATACAGTTCTCCAGCACGCTCAGTAGCCGCACCGCCAGCGTGGGGACCGGCGTGTATTGCGGCTCGTCTAGCTCTCTATCGATGTCAGCCGTGGTGAGCTTCTCCAGATAGGCTTTCGCGCGCTCGTAGGTCGCGTCCTGGTAGGCCAGCAGGAGCTCTGGGTTCTGGGGATTGAATGCCTTCGCCTGATCGCGGGTATGGGTTTGCCCGCGCCCAAAATCGCCCTCCTTGGGCGTCATGTTGAAGCGCGTCCCCCAGGTGGCCATCCAGAGCTGCGGCTGGCCTGACTGGCGTGCGATGTTGCTGTCCGTCACTCGGGTGAGTCGCCAGGCCAGCCAGCCGATGGGCGGGTGGGGCTCTCTAGTGAGCTCTTCGAGAGTCATGTCTTCGAGTTGTCGGTGCAACGCCTCGTTTACACGCTGAAATCCGTCCAGGAGTACGCCGGCTGGATGCATGAG
>DASXTD010000751.1:0-3785 GCA_036505655.1 Chloroflexota bacterium | reverse complement strand
CCAGGTGGCCTATGTGGGCACAGAGGGACGTCTCTATGACCAGGGTCAGGCAAGAACTGCGGCGCTGGCCTATGCTGGGGTCACCCTCGGCGCAATCTTGCTTTTGGGCCCCTACTGGCGATGGCTCGGATTGATTTAATCAAGCGAGCGGAGCGTTAAGCGGAGCGGATTCGGGCGCCAACGTCGAGCGGTGCAGGAGTGGGGGCCGTTAGACAGAAACTAAGCTCCACGGTCAGGCGTTAACTAAAGGTGGGGACGGCTCACTGGCGCCCACCGTTGCCGACTCGACTAGGAGCTTGGATGACCCAGGTGCACGAAGCGCATTCCTCCGAACACGAGCAGGCAGCGGCGCTCTACGCCCTTGGCCTACTGGATGATGGCGATCGGTGGGCGTTTGAGAAGCATCTAGCAGGGTGCTCTCGTTGCCAGCAAGTGATGGCAGAGGACAGCGAGACGGTCGGGCTGCTTCTCGACGACGTGCCGGGAGCTGAACCGCCTCCTGAGTTTCGCTCTCACCTGATGAACCTCGTCGACCTGCCAGCCGAACCGAACGGCCACCGCGCGGAGCCCATCCGACTCACCCACCGTAGGACGCGGAGCTTCGTTGGCGGTTTCAGGATAAAGGCACTCGTTCTGGCGGCCGCGCTAATGGCGACGTTTGCCAGCGGACTCGCGGCCGGCCAACGATACACCGCCAACCAGGTACTGTTCGCGACGCCCTTGCAGTCTCTGTCAGGCCCGGGCTCCGCCATCGTGGTCATTCGTGCCAGCGGCGTTGCTGACCTGGAGCTTCGGGGCTTGCCCAATCCGCCTCCGGGCCGCGTCTACGAGGCGTGGACATTGGATGCGAACGGGACTGCTCTGATGGCCGGCGTTTACGACGACGGCGACGGCACGTACCGGCTCGACCAGTCCCCGCTCGGCCGCACACTTGAAATCACGCTCGAAGCGGCCCCTGGGAGCGAAAGACCGACGTCGGCGCCGATTTTTTCCGAGCGCGTCGTCCCGTGAGCCAGCGTCCATTCGATCTCAATGGGCGCGAATGCTTCGAAGCGTTCTATGACGCCTATCATCGACAGGCGTTTGGGGTGGCGTACCGGCTCCTGGGCCGCTCGGGCGACGCCGAGGACGTCGTGCAGGAGGCCTTCCTCTCAGCCTGGCGATCGTTCGCAGTTCACCCTCCAATGGATGGAGCGAGCGGAAGATGGCTGCTCGCCATCGTTCGAAACCGGGCGATTGACGTGCTGCGGGCCCGACGGAGACGCCCCGAACAGGCGTTAGACCCACAGGTGCCCGTCGCGGCCGGGTACGACGTCCCCGTACAGGCGATCAGCCACATGGATGGCGAGCGGACGCGCGAGGCGCTCGGGACGCTGCCGCCAGAGCAATGCGAGGTGCTGGAGCTAGCGTTCTTCAGGGGACTCACGCACGTCGAGATCGCCGAGCGGCTGGAATTGCCCCTGGGGACGGTGAAAGGACGGCTCCGCCTGGGCCTGAGCAGAGTGCGCAGAGTACTGCTCGACGAGCGCGAGCCCTCCCGCTCCGCCTGAGTTTCCCGCAACTGATCCGAATTGGCCCCACAATCGTCTTCCTTGTGACTGGAGGTAACCCAGATGCTAGGAAGAATCTTCTCTCACAGCCGCGGCCACTGGCGCCTGGTTGGCCTGATCACGGGCCTGTGCACCCTGTTGATGTCGAGTAGTGTTGTCTTGGCGCAAGACCAACCAGCATGGCAGCACACCGCGAAGGACTTACCCGAAACGGCGGGCGTCCAGGCATCCTCTGCGATGCTGGCCAATACTGTCACGATCCAGTCGGATGCCGAGCTTGGTCGCATCGAGGCCGACGCTCGGGGAATGACCCTGTACTACCTGACCAGCGATGCGCCCCCCGACGTTGCGTGCATCGACATGTGCCCCCGCACGTGGCCGCCCATGATCGTGAACGACGTACCCACCGGACCGGGTGAGATCGCTGGGCAACTGGGGACCATGCAGCGGTTGGATGGCAGTGTGCAGGCGGCCTTCAATGGCTGGCCCTTGTACTTCTTCTTCGAAGATCAGAACCTTGGGGACACGAAGGGGCACAACATCACGGACGATTGGGGCCATTGGCGGGCTGTTCGCCTTGATGTCCTAGAGGCAACGGGTTCCGGTGCGGCTAGCGCGGCTCCGTCCGTACCAACCGACTCAAGCGGTGGCGTTGCAGCGCCTGGCAGTTACACTCCGCCCGCGAGCTCGGGAGCGTCGACCGTCCCCTCAGCCCCTGCGCCCGCCCCAGCAGCTCCTGTGACACCGGCACCCGCTTCTGCGCCAGCTCCCTATCGTTATTAGCGGCAGGTTTGTTGCAGCCAGCTAACCTGAGGCGTTTTCCACCCTACCTGAGTGCCTCTCACGCGAAGTTCCGAACCCAGGATCTCGTGGCGCGACTGGCAGGGTAGCTAGAATAGGCACCACGCTCGACGGCGCATGGTCGGATGTCGTCGCATGGTGAGCCGTCACCTACACTTAGCCGATGCGGTGGACCCTCTCGATCTGTACCGTCCCGCCGTCACCATCGCGTCTGCGCGCGGCGGTTTGGTGTGATCTCAAGCGGGCTGGCCCCAGCGGAGGCTGACCGATGGCATCCCCTGCGAGCGAGCCAGCCCAGGAAGCGCGGACTAGAGCCCCCCTGCGTGACCTCTGCCTCTATTTCCTCAAGCTCGGCACCATTGGTTTTGGTGGCCCTGCCGCGCTCGTGGGCTACATGCGCAAGGACCTCGTCGAAGAGCGGAAGAACCTCGACGAGCCTACCTTCAACCTCGCACTCGCCCTGGCTCAGATCATGCCCGGACCCCTGGCTGCGCAGACCGCCGTCGCGATTGGCTACTTCGAGGGCGGCATCGCTGGAGCGACGCTTGTAGGGCTCGTCTTCATTCTCCCCTCGTTCCTGATGGTGCTCGGCCTTTCCGCGCTGTACGTCGCGTACGGCGGGCTGCCCTGGATGCAGGCGCTCTTCTATGGGATCGGCGCAGTCGTCATCGCGATCATCGCGATCGCCGCCTATCGGCTCGCCCGGGGCACGAATAAGAAGGATCCCCTGCTGTGGGGAATCTTCACCCTGCTGCTGCTCGCAACCGTCCTGTTACAGACCGAGCTAGCCGTGCTGTTCCTGCTTTCCGGGCTCCTAGCCATTCTCGTCAGAGCCTGGCCCGGCCCGCGGGGCGCAGCCGTACTGACAGCAGTCTGTGCGCTGGGCGCAGCGCTGATCTGGTCGATGGAGACATTTCTTCTGAACGCTGGTGCATTCGGCGGCGAGAACGTCCTGCTGCAAATCCTCATCTTCTTCACCAAGGCAGGGTCCTTCGTCTTTGGGAGCGGGCTCGCAATCGTGCCGTTTCTGCAACAGGGGGTGGTCCACGATCTGGGGTGGCTAACCGACCATCAGTTCCTGGATGCCGTCGCCGTCGCTCTGATCACACCGGGGCCAGTGGTGATCACGGTGGCCTTCATCGGCTACCTGGTTGCCGGCCCGGCTGGCGCGGCGCTGGCGGCGATCGGGATCTTCCTCCCGGTCTACGTCTTCACTATCGTCCCGGCGCCCTGGTTCAAGCGCCACCGCGACAATCCCCAGCTGCGGGCGTTTGCCAGCGGAGCCACGGCGGCTGCCAGCGGGGCGATCGCGGGTGCCGTGATCGTCCTGGGCCAACGGGCGGTCTACGACGTACCAACCGTCTTGATCGCACTCGTCGGACTGGGTTTACTCTGGAAATTCCGGACCCAAGAGCCGCTCCTAGTGGGAGGGGC
>DASXTD010000750.1:0-1607 GCA_036505655.1 Chloroflexota bacterium | reverse complement strand
CCGACCACCGACGAGCAGGGCGAAGATCGCGAGGAAGCTGGCCATTACGGTCCCATAGGCGATCACGTCAGCCCACAATGGCGCCACCGGCTGTGGACCGTTCGGGCTCGGCTCGACCGCACTCCCGATCACGAGCACGGCGATGATGGCCCCAGCCAGCCAGCGCCGCGCTAAGAGGTCGCTTTGGACACGCCGGCGCCCGCGGGCTGCCAATGGCTTAGCCTCGACGGCCCGATCGGGGTCAGCGGGGTCCAGAGGATGCGTGACCGCCGTTGCCCTAGGCGGTGCAACGAAGGCCACGGAAGTGTCATGGCGACTTCCGGTCGAGCCGGTCGAATCCGGGCTGCGCAGGTACATGAGACAACCCTAGAGCCAGCCCGAGCCTGTGACGATCGCGCAATGCAGATGTCCCGAGAGGCACTGCGGCAAGTCGTTGTGGATTGACTGCGGTCTGCTCCCGACCAACAGTGCTGGGCAGCCTTGCGGCGCACGGCACCGTTCCATCCCACACCGGAAGGTTATCCTCGGGGCGGACAGCCATCCCGATGAGCACGTCGCGGCGGTGGTCACTGCCGTGAGCCAGACCGGCCGCCATGCCTACAGGTCTCTTACTCCATGCGGGAGCCAGGATGACGAGTATTCAGCCGGAGCTATGGGTCGATAGCCCAGACAAAGCACTGAAGTTCTACGAAGCCGCATTCGGCGCAACGGTCCTTCATCGGGTAGGCGAAGGAGACGACATCGTCGCCCAGCTCGGCGTCAGTGAGGCAGCGTTTTGGGTGGCGGCGGCCTCATCGACGATGAAGCGACTCAGCCCCCGCGCGATCGACGGCGCGACCAGCCGGACGCTGCTCGTGGTCGAAGACCCGGACTCGGTTGTCCGGCAGGCGCTGGCCGCCGGCGCGACAGAACGGTCCCCTGTGCGCGATGAGCACGGGTGGCGGCTGGGTCGGATCATCGACCCATTCGGCCACGAGTGGGAGATCGGCGTACCTCACGGAACCTGGCCACCGCCCTGAGGCGCGCGCCCAGCGCCTGCCGCGCACTACAGTGCGTGGTTGGCGTAACTGAAAATACTTCGGGCGCAACCATAGGCGTCAGCCCGTTAGGCATCATGCCAGGCGTGCCAAAGGAGTAGGACCCCTTCAATGCGGGAGCATGAATCTCGGGGGACGGGTAGCAATCGGGACGTGGCACTCGACGATTGGTTTCTTACTGCGGAGGAACGCGGCAATCCGGCGACTGAGCTCGATCGGCGGCACGACGACGGGCTGGCGTGGACCCTAGGTAATGCCGTACGCCCGCTGGTCCATGGCAAGTCCTACTTCGCGGAGCTGCGTTCCCGGATCGACGCCATGGATCAGGGTGACCACCTGCTGTTTACCAACTGGCGCGGTGATCCCGATGAGCTGCTCGACGGTCCCGGTTCTGAAGTCTCGACTGTGCTGTGCGCTGCGGCGAAGCGTGGCGTCGAGGTAAAGGGGCTGATCTGGCGGTCGCACCTTGATCGCTTTCGGTTTAGCGCGGAGCAGAACCGCACGCTGGCTCAGGACGTCGAGTTGGACGGTGGCCAGGTGGTCCTGGACATGCGAGTGCGCGTCGGCGGC
>DASXTD010000749.1:0-7139 GCA_036505655.1 Chloroflexota bacterium | reverse complement strand
TCGATGATCGTGACCTCACCGTCCTCCAGCCCATCCTCGACTGGCGTTCCTAGCCATAGGCGGAGCACGTTGGGCCACGGCAGCTCTCGGGTCCCGAAGCCGGTCCCGACCTTTTCCACCACCAGCGGCGGCTGGGTAAATTCCGCACAGGTCGTAAGAATGGCGGCCCCAGTGGGCGTGACGAGCTCCACCTCTGTGCCCGCGGGCCGGAGGGGCGCCTTGGCTCTAGTGGCCAGGGCCAGTGTGGCCGGAGCGGGCAAGGGAAGCGGGCCGTGGGCGGTCTTGACCGAGCCGAGTCCGACGGGCAGGCTGGACGCGTACGCCCTATCGATGCCGAGCAGCTCGAATCCAACGGAGGCGCCCACGATGTCGATGAGCGCATCGATGGCGCCTACCTCGTGAAAATGCACTTGCTCGACCGGCACCCCGTGGACCGTCGCCTCTGCTTCTCCCAGAGCTCGAAAAATGCTGAGTGCTCGCTCCTGCACGCTGCCCGCCAGGGCGCTGGTTTGAATCATCTCCTCGATATCAGCTAGCCGTCGCTCGGGCGGATGGTTGTCATCGACCATCACGCGCACGTGGGTGCCGGCCAGGCCCTGACGCGCTACCCGGTCCGCCTCCAGGCGCCAGCCGGGTAGGTGCAGCTTGTCCAACTCCGAGCGCAGTGCCTCGATCTCGACGCCTGCATCCACCATTGCGCTCAAGATCATGTCGCCGCTAGCGCCGCTGAAGCAGTCGAAAAAGGCTATCCGGCGCGCCACAGGTACTCCAGAACGTCACCCACCAGGAACAAAGAGCCGGTCACCAGCACGGCGCCATCAGGCTCGACCAACTCCCAGGCCCGCAGGAGCGCGTCGGCTGGCCCGGGCCGAATCTCGGTAGGGATGCCGAGATGGTCAGCCGCGGCGGCAATCTGCTCGGGATCGCACGCTCGGGGGTGGGATGATTGCGTTGCGATGACCCTGTCCGCAATCCCCGCCAACTCAGCCAACGTCGCGGCCACATCCTTGGTGTCGGACATGCCAACCACCAGCGTAGCGGGGCGACCGTCCAGATAGTCGCGCAAGGTTCTGCCCAGAGCCTGGGCCGCCGTTTGGTTGTGCGCTCCATCCAGGATAGTGAGCGGCTGACGGGCCACGATCTGCACGCGGCCCGGCCATTGCACCATCGCCAGTCCGGCCCGAATCGAGTCCAGGCCGATCGGATGGCTCGGATCCGAAATGCCGCGGGCCAAAGCGATCGCCTGAGCCGCATTGTCACGCTGAAAATGGCCAATCAAGCCCAGGTGGAGATCGGCGAGCACGCCATCGACATCGCGAAAGGTGAAGGGTCCAGCGCAGGTAGCGTCCGACCGCTCGGCCCACCAATCAAAGTCAACACCAAGGTACTGCATTCTGGCCCCATGCGCCGACGCCTCTTCGGCGAGCACGGCGGCCGCCGAGGGCTCTTGCCGCCCCACCGCCACTTCAATCCCCATGCGCATCACGCCGGCTTTCTGGTGGGCCACCTCAGCCACCGTCGATCCGAGCACGTCGAGGTGATCCAGCCCGATCGGCCCGATGGCGACCGCGACTGGCTCCAGCGCGTTGGTCGCATCATTCGCGCCGCCGACGCCCACCTCAACCACCGCAATTTCGACTTGCGATCGAGCAAAGTGCATGAGCGCCAAAGCCGTCCCCACATCGAAGGTGGTGAGTGGACCTAGCTGGGCGGCCTCTCGCTGCACGAGGTCCAGGGCCGGCCGCATGCCATCCAGCGCCTCGATAAGCGCTTCCTGCGCAATGTAGTCTCCGGCCACCCAGATACGCTCCCGATAGCTGTACAGGTGGGGCTGGGTGTAGCGGCCCACCCGATAGCCAGCCGCCTGCAAAATAGAAGTCAGGATAGCTGCGATGGAGCCTTTCCCCTTGGTACCAGCGACCAGCACCGTTCGGAAAGCAGCCTGCGGCGTCCCCAGCAAGCTCAGCAACGCACGCATGCGGTCGAGCTTGCGTTCCACGCCCAGCCTTCGCTGTTCTGGGCTTCGCTCCGTCTCCGAGAACCGCCAGATTTCGGCGACCGCTTGGAGATACTCCGGACTGGCCACGGAGTCCGGGCAGGGCAAATCCCAAGGAATGATGGTCGGGAGACGGAGGCTTGGCCCCTTTTCCTCTGGGCGGGGGGCGGGGTGAGGGCGTGCCGTCCCCACGATCTTCAAAGGCCAACCCCCGACCGCCCGACAGCCATCCGCCCTGCCGCCGCCGCTGCGATCCTGTTCGCGATGCGGGCGGCGGCCGCGCCGGCGCCGACTCCGTTATCGATATTGACTACGGTTAGCCCTGGCACGCACGTCTGCAACATGGAGAAGAGGGCTCCGATCCCCTTTCCCCCCATTCCGTAGCCACGAGATACGGGTAGGCCGATCACGGGCACGTCGACCAAGCCTGCGACAACCGAAGCGAGAGCGCCGTCCATTCCGGCGGCGACAACGATCACGTCTACGTTTCGCTCCTGCATCTCCCGCAACGGGCGCACGAGGCGATGGATGCCGGCCACACCTACGTCGCCAGCGATGCAGGTCTCGCAGCCCATCTCCTGGGCAATCACCTGGGCCTCCTCGGCCCGTGGCCAATCGGAGGTCCCAGCCGTCAGGATTCCGACCCGGCCGCCACTAGACGAACCCACAAAATCAGGCCGTCTCACGACCACCATGCGGCTGGCTCGATAGGCTTGAAGCTGGTGTTCCTTGAGCTCAAACTCCAGACCCCGCATCACTCGAGGCGAGGCCCGGCTCACAATTGCTCGCCCGGCACTCTCAAGAAACCCCTGGGTCAGCGCGATCACCGAGGTCAGATCTTTCCCCTCGGCCAGAATGACCTCAGGGACGCCCGTACGAGCTTCCCGTCCCAGGTCGGGCTCCATCGGGGCCCCCAACTCTCCGTCCCATCCGAGCGCTTCTCGAAGCGCCTCTAAAGGATCGCGCACATAAACTCCTAAGTTTCCGACGCTAAACCGATTATAGGGGTGCCTGCGGCCTCCTCCGATCAGGCCTAGCCGGCGCCGCCTGGTTGACCGCCAAAGGGGGCGGTGCTAACGTCCCTCGGCGCGACCACCGGGGAACGGAGACGGCAGAATGAGGACTAGCACGGCATTCGGGGTGTTGGTACTGGTCCTCGGCGCAGCCTGCGCGCCGGCCACGCCTGCAGGATCAGGACCCGGTCAACCGGGTCAGTCCAACGTCGCAGCGCCCAAGGCAATTACGATTGCCATAACCGAGGATCCGGGCAACATCTGGGATGGCCTCACCGGGGGTGGAGGAAGCGGCTCGCGCGAGCTCGGTCAGATGGTCAACCAGTTCCTGACCACATCGACCTCGGATGGCGTCACCATTCCGCGGCTGCTCTCTGAGCTCCCCAGTATCGAGCGGGGAACCTGGCGAGCGCTGCCCGACAGCAGTATGCAGACCACGTTCAAACTGCGAGGCGACGTCACCTGGCACGACGGCCAAAAGCTCACGGCGGATGACGTCGTTTTCTCTTGGCGAGTCAACCGTGATCCCGACGTTCCGAACTCGAACTCCGAGGTCATCCGCCTCATCAGCGCAATGGACGTTCATGATCCGGCCACAATCGTGGCCACCTGGAGCCAGCCCTATCCCTTTGCAGATCGGATCGGACAGCGCGAGCTGCTCACGGTTCCCGAGCATCTCTTAAAGGGCAGCTACACCGACGCCAAGGATGGGTTTCTTTCACAGGCCTACTTCAGCGACCAGTACGTCGGCCTTGGTCCCTATCGGCTAACGCGCTGGGAGCGAGGCTCTGCCATCGACATGCAGGCGTTCGATCAATATTTCCTCGGCCGCCCCAAGATCGATTCCGTGCGGGTGCTCTTCATCCAGGATCCGGGCACCTTGACCGCCAACCTCAAAGCCCATACGCTGACCTCGTACTTGCCTCCGGGCACATTGAGCTTCGATTCGATCGCGCAGGTAGGACAGGAATGGGAGGCCAGCGGCTATGGCCAGGGCCTCGTCGAGATCGTGCGCTGGAAGTCCATGCAGGCTCAGACTTTGCGCAATCCACAGCCTGCGGACCTGGCCGACGCCAGGGCTCGCCAGGCCCTGCTATCCGCGATCAATCGGCCCGAGCTGGCCCACGCGCTCTACGGCGAATATGGGACACCCGCCGATAGCTGGATCCACCCCAGCTTCCGGCAATACGCCCAGGTCCAGGATGCCATCATGACTTATCCGTACGATACCCGCCGCACCCTGGCCTTGTTGGGTGACCTTGGTTGGCAACGTGGCGCCGACGGATCCCGTCAGAAAACCGGCCAGCGCTTCGCATTGACTCTCCGCGATTCGGAGGATGAGCGGGGCGCGCTGATCATCGCGGACAACTGGAAGGGAGTCGGGATCAGTGGAACGTTTGAGCAGCAAACGCCGCAGGAGCTGCGGGATCGCCAAAAACGGGCCGAGTATACGGGGGTAAATATCGAGCGTGGCTCCTTGCCCACCCTCACAATCATCCGCCGACTCAACAGCGATGCGATCCCCACTCCTGAAAACAAGTTCGCGGGATCGAACCGGGGCGGCTATTCCAGCTCGGAATGGGACGAGCTAGGCCGCCGATTCCTATCGGCCCTGGAAGAGCCTCAGCGAGCCGAAGTCGAGCGAGACCTGCTCCGCCGCTTCACGACTGACTTGCCGCAGATGCCACTCGCGTACGACCCCGACGTCATCCTAATCGGTGGCGGGCTGACTGGCCTAGCCGTAGCCACGACTAGCGGATACAACGGTCAGCTCATGCACACCTGGAACATCAACGAGTGGGACGTGGCCCCGGCCCGCTAGCCCCGGCGTTCGGCTGCTACGCGGGACTCACTTCGTTCAGAAAGGCAGCCACCGCGGCTTTGAAGCGGACATCGTGGAAGGTGCCCATGTGGTCAGTTCCCTCGATGGCCAGGAAGCGGCCCCCAGGCAAGCAGCCAGCGATCCGCTCGGTCACCTCCCGGCGCCAGTCGCGACTCCCGGCCACGATCAGCGCCTCACCCCCAAAAAGGGAAAGCTCCGAGCAGTCGGGCGGAGTACATCCAGCCTCCATGCAACACGTCAAGGCCTGCATGTCGTTATCAGGCCAGCGAGCCGCCCAGTCTCGGTAGGACAGGGCCCGGTCAGAAACCGGGCCCTGTCCGCGCAAGCTCCGCGCCATGTCGACGCGGTCGGTCGGGTCGTGGGGAGGGATTCCACCCGCGACCAGCGCTCTGAATCGATCCGGCCCGGCCACGACAGCCGCCAGCGCGACGGAAGCCCCCATCGAATAGCCAGCGATGTCGGCCTGCCGCACCCCCGTCGCGTCCATGAGGGCCACCATGTCGCGGCCCAGCCGCTCGGTTGCATAGGGGGCCAAATCGTGCGGCTTTGCGCTGGCCCCATGACCCAGGATATCGGGTATTAGGAGCCGCCGATCCTTGCTCAGTGAATCAACCCAGCCTTCCTGGCGCCACTCCCACCCAGCCGCCCCCCAACCATGCACGAGAATCAGGGACGGCCCATCACCCAGGTCCTCGTATGCCAGCCGCCGACCGTCTGATTCGAAGAAGAGCATTCGAGCGGCCTCCTGGCTTAGAAGGTCAACAAGGCGAGAGCAGGGTCGGCTAGCTCCCGGAAAGTGGCCTCGGCGATAGCTCCGTCAATCAAGTCGATGAGGTCGGCCAGTTCGAGGTGCCGGTCATCGAGGGTTTCCTGCGCTACCCAGAATTCGACATCGTCGCCATGCTCCTTGGCGTCGCGCAGGAATGTATCCATCTCTTCGAAGTCTGCCGCCCGCAGTCGTTCCATGAGCTGGGGCTCGACCCGCGCGTAGACAGCCGCCCATTCCGGAACTTTGATCCGGTCCTTGTGGAGCTTCTGGGCCGCTTCGTCCTTGAACAGCACCCGCACACCCATTTCGAGGGCGGTGGCGGCGCGCACGAGAGTCGCCACCTGAAAGAGGTTGTTTGACGTACCGCGCGTCGCGACGATAGCTATGGTGCGGCCAGTTGTAGTCACCGGCCTCAGGCGGTCTCGGGCGCGCCGGGGCTCTGAAGAGCGGTTTTGATAGTAGACCAGGGAAGCAGCGCGCACCTGACGCGCACCGGGTAGCGCCGCACTTCCCGGAGGGCGGTCAGCTCGCCCAGCTGCGGACCAAGCTCCGGATCGTCACCGCTCATCATTTCCTCAAACCGCTCGGCCAGCTCGAAGACCTCATCTGGGGATTTCCCGAGGATCAACCCCGCCATGATATCCGCCGAAGCATGCACGATGGAACAAGCGCGGGCCTCAAAACCAGCCTCCGCCACCCGGCCCTGGTCGATGCGGGCGGTAAGGTCCAGCTCATCTCCGCACAGGGGATTGTGGGCTGACGCAAAAACGTTGGCGTTGTCGACGGTTTGGCGGTAAGTCGGATTGCGATAGTGGGAGAGGATAACCTCGCGGTAAAGGGAGTCTCCGGCTATTGAACGGCCGTCGCCACTACGTCCCCTCAAGGTGACGTCCCGAGGTCGCTTCGCTCATCTACATCAAGCCGAGCTGCAATCGGGCAGCCTCGGGCATCATGCTCATGTCCCACGGCGGGTCCAGCACCAGCTCGACCTCGACGTCTTTGACCGTCGGAATCTTCATCACCTTGTTTTCGACTTCGATTTTGAGGATCTCACCCATGCCACAGCCAGGCGCCGTCAACGTCATCTGGATGTCGACCTTGCGTTCCTCATCTGGAAGGTCCTCTACGGTCACGCCGTAGATCAGACCGAGGTCGGCAATATTGACCGGGATCTCGGGGTCGTAGCAGGTGCGCAGCTGATCCCAAACCAGCCTCTCGACGTCTTCCTTGTTTTCCACGGTGGGCGGCGGCCCTTCTGCTTGGAGGCCAATCTCCCTTCCGATGGCGTCCGCGTTCTTTCCGTCTACGCGGACCAGCTCGCCCTCTTCGGTGGAGACTGTGAACCAGCCGCCTAAAGCCTGGGTGATTCTGACTTTCGTGCCGGTGGTCAGGTGCATCGGGTATCCATAGGGCACCTGGGTGACATCAATATCGCGGCTAACTGTGATTGGTTCTTCCGGGTTGAACATTATTTCTTTTGCCCCTCCCCCCAGCCCCCTCCCCTCGAAGGGGAGGGGG
>DASXTD010000748.1:0-3358 GCA_036505655.1 Chloroflexota bacterium | reverse complement strand
CTGGCGGCAACTCGGGCCAGTCCAACGCTGGCGGCAACTCGGGCCAGTCCAACGCTGGCGGCAACTCGGCCCAGTCCAACGCTGGCGGCAACTCGGCCCAGTCCAACGCTGGCGGCAACTCGGGCGTCGACGGCACGGGATCTAATGCCGCCGACAGTCCAGGTTGCGCCTTTGGCAACGACCAGAAGAACGGCCAACTGGCGACCGCACCAGGCTGCACCAAAGACAACAACCAGCCATCCAACGATCACCAGAAAGTGAACGTCTGCCACGCGACCGGCTCGGATACGAATCCCTACGTGTTCATCACCGTGGACAGCCACGCAACCGACTTCGAGGGGCACCTGCGCCATGCCCTGGACGGCAACCCACCCGGTGGACGGAAAGACATCATAGGGGTTACCTCGGCTGCCGACTGCCCTGCGGCTGGCGGATCAAGCACTCCCGGCCCGTCGCCCACGCCCCGCCCTGGCAACGATCATGACAAGGTGAACGTCTGCCACGCGACGGGTTCGGACACGAATCCCTACGTATTCATCACGGTGGATCGGCACGCAACCGATTTCGAGGGTCACCTGCGCCATGCCCTCGAGGGCAACCCACCGGGTGGACGAAAAGACATTATCGGGGTGGCCTCGGCCGCCGATTGCCCAGGCACCGCGACCCCAACCGCGGGCCCATCCCCAACCGCGGGTCCGTCCCCAACCGCGGGCCCATCCCCAACCCCGACCCAAACTCAGACGCCGGGCGGCGGCTCTGAGACGTCAGAGCAGCCTCCGACCTCAGGCGGTGGACCGTCAGGCGGCGGTCCATCCGGCGGCGGGCTATTCGGCGGCCTGATCGGTGTGGCAGGCGTGCAGTTAGAGGCTCCGGGTTCCCCAGGTAACCCTGTGGGCGCACCGGCTGCGCCAGGGACGGGACCTGCCTCGGGCGTGGCTGGCGTGCTGGAGGAGCGAGCTCCCCCAGCCGGCATCGAGGAAGAGCCTTCTGCCGTGCTCGGTGTGCAGGAACAGCGAGCTGGCCCCGCCGCCACGACCTTACCACTGACGGGTGGCGAGCCCTTCACGGTTCCCCTTCTGGCCTTCGTAGCAATGATCGCGGCAGGCGCCTTCATGCGGTGGCGCCTGCGCACCGATTCCTGATTAGTTTCCTGGATCAACCGAAGCGGGAGAGCGGATTTCGCCCTCTCCCGCTTCGGCGCCAAAGGATCCACTCAATGCGACCAACTCTTTTGGGGACGGCGAATCTCCTGATCGCCCTCGGCATCAGCGGTCTGGCGCTTACTGCGTCGGACCAGGGCGATGCCCTCGGGACGGCCTGGCCCGGGAATCGGGTCCCGGTCGTCTCCTACCCGGTGGTCGGCTCCTACCCGGTGGCCGTCTCCTACAGCGAATCGGTGTCGTTAGGTAGCGGGTCACTTACCGCTATTTCCGTCCCGGACCGTTCCCCGGATCCCGTGAAACTTCCCGAAGCGTACCGCGAGATCGAAAGCGTGCGCATCCCGAGCATTGCCCTTGCCTCCCAAGTCGTCCCGGCTCTTCTTGCTGAACACCCGCAGGGCGTCGCCTGGGAGGTCCCCCGCTTTAAGGTCGGCCACGGCGATGGAACCGCGGGCGCTGGGCAAGAGGGCAATTCGGTGCTATTCGGTCATATCACCAGCCAAGGCTTGGGGAACGTCTTTCTGCACCTGGATAGGGTTCATCCCGGCGACCTGGTGTACGTCGGCAGCGGCGAGCAGGAGTTTGCCTACCTGGTCGATGACGTCCGCTTGGTTGGGCGGACGGACCTCAGTGTCATTCAGCCGACGACCACTGCGTCGATCACGCTGATTACCTGCGCCGGTGCCTGGCTGCCGAAAGAGCAGGACTATGCACAGCGCCTGGTGGTGACTGGGCAGTTAACCTAGCTCGACACCAGATTGCATGGCCAAGTGGCAGACGGGGCACGCGGATACCCACGCCAACAACTAGCGGGGCAACAATCCCGGCGCCTACAGCAGCCAGGAAGAGCTGTGCCTCGCTTCGCCACATCAATGAACTCATATACATGCTATAATATTCATGTATATTATTTCATGTCATGTCAAGGTGAGCCCAAGAAGGTGAGCCCAAGAAGGTGAGCCCAAGAAGGAGGAACGATGAACGGGGTAGAAAGTCCGAACCGAGGCCGTCGCGACTCCGCGTTCCACCAATTCGCCGAGCGAATAGCGCGTGCGACCGGCCACCCCCTCAGCTTCGGTGTCGCCGTCGTAGTCATTGCAGCCTGGCTCACCAGCGGGCCCTTGTTCGGGTTCAGTGACACGTGGCAACTGGTCATTAATACCGGCACGACTATCGTGACCTTCCTGATGGTGTTTCTGATTCAGAACACCCAGAGCCGGGAGAGCGCGGCGGTCCAGCTGAAGCTCGACGAGCTCATCCGCGCCACCCAAGGGGCGCACAACGGGCTGCTCGACCTGGAAGGGCTGAAGGAAGGCGACCAGGACCGTCTCCGGGAAGGATACGGAGACCTGGCTCGCCTGGCGAGAGAGGACCCTGGCGCCGGCAGTGCAGCGGTGGGAACGCCCGAAGTGGACGAGCCACCCAGCCGCTAACGGGCTCTCGAAGCTCGGTCCCGATCGGCGCGAAACGCAGCCTGTCGCGGTTATGAGCGTTCGCTCATGACTTCCCTCTCAAGGCATGTGAACATAACCACGAGAGCCCCCACGGGTTGGGGAGCGAAAGGATACGAAATGGCACAGCATGAATACATCGAACGGCCTGGCTCGGGAAGCGGTATGGGTTCGGGCGCAATTGTCGGCATCATCGCCGTGGTTGCGCTAGCGGCAGTCGTGACCCTCTTTCTCTTGATGGGCGGCGCTAACCGCTTCACACAGGCTCCGGCGGCAGCGGGATCACCGAACACGACGAACGTGACAGTGCCCGCGCCTGCCCAGGCGCAGCCCGCTGCACCACAGATTAACGTTCCGAGCTCGATCGACGTCAACGTCAAGCAGCCAGCGCCGGCCGCATCCTAAACGACAGCCGAGCCACGACAAGATACGCGTTTAATAGCGGCTAGGAAGGAAGTGAACGATGCTTTGGACAATTCTCGCGGTTCTCCTGGTTCTATGGCTGTTCGGATTCCTCGGCAGCGTCGGGGGAAGCCTGATCCATCTGATCCTGGTGGTCGCCCTGATAGTCCTGGTAGCCCAGCTATTCAGTGGCCGCAGGATCCGGGCAGCCTAGCCTGTACTGACCCCGAGTTGTAGCGACACTCAGTCCTGTGTGATCTCGTTAGTTTACGCATAGATCTTGGCCTTTCCGATTACGTCTTCCGGGGTTCGGCCTTGGGTCCAACGTCCGGTGTGGACGCGCTC
>DASXTD010000747.1:0-4883 GCA_036505655.1 Chloroflexota bacterium | reverse complement strand
GCCTTGAGCGCGTCGTAATACCAGGCCGTCTGTTGGTTGTACTGGTTGTGTGGCTGCATATAGGTCTGGAATTCGGTCGCGAGCGAGAAGAGCACTACGTGCTTGCCGTCCGCCGGTGCCGAAATGATGCGCGCGAGTGCTTGCATGTCGCTTACGAACTGCGGCGAGATGTGGTAGGGGCGGTAGTTGCTGATGCCCGGCGGTTCGCCCTCGTACGTCACGATATGAAGGACGTATCCCCGGTTCCACCAGTCGTTGAGCTGGCCGGACCTGCGCCAACCGTCGAAGAACTGGAGATCCTGAGACTTGTTGAACCAGGAGCTGAGAATCCCCAAAGGAGCGTTGCGCGCAAGGTCGGACCGCGCTGCCTGGTCCGCCTCCGGGCCAATCCCAATGCGAAAGGTGCGGAAGAGCCGGTCGACGTCAGTATTGCAGGCGCTGGCAGTCGCGATTGGGGGAGGCGCCGGCCAGGACGCCACCGTCCCGTCACAGCCGAGCTGGACGGTGTAAAGCCCATCGGCCTGTTGTTCGGTATATTCGCCGCGTACGCACGTGTAGGAGCCGTCCGTCCACTGATAGATGGTCACCGTCCCATCAGGCTCGACCTCGGGGTAGCTGCGGAGCAGCTGGGTAAATGTTCCATCCTGCCAGGCCCCCACTATCTGGGCGGAGCCGTCGGGTGCGCTTTCCGGATACATCCTGGCCAGCCCGCCGCGACCGTCGTCTGCCGCCCACGCCCGAGCCGGGCTTAAGAGCACCACGAGCGAAATGAGGGCAGGCCAATAGCGCCTCAACGGTCCGCCAGCCTCCCGGTCAACTGGTGTGCACTCCGCTTTGGACGAGCCAGCGATTATCCGCCTGGGTCGTGCCGTAAAGCTCGACGTGGTCTCCCACGTTAAACGCGCGATCGAGCCGGGTGTTGCCGTCGAAGACGAAGAGGCGACCTCCGACATACCAGGTTCCGGTACCGACAGCTTCGACGACTCCACCCCAGCTAAAGGCTTGGCCCTGTGGGACGGCTGTCGGGAGAGCAGTGGGATAGGGCGTCGCGGTGGGGTGAACCCGGGTTTGGGTCGGCTTCGGCGTCGCGGTGCGAGTGGGCGGGCGCGGGGTCTGGGTCGGCGTCGAGGAGGCCTCAGGCAAGCCTAACGCACTAACCAAACTACTCTTGATGCGAGTGGCGATTGGTCGGACCGTCGGCCTGGAGGTCGGTTCGGGCTCCATGCTCATTGACGCCGGGGCGGTCCCTTCTTCCATCGCGGACTCTGATCCAGGGCCCGGGTTGACTATCGGACTTGCCCCAGTCTCCGAAGCAGCTCGAGGTCGCGGGGTGGGGGTCGCTGGCGGCCGGGTTGTAGGGATCGGAGTTCGGACTGCTGAAGCTGGAGCCAGTGGGCCGAGGACGCCAAGGGTGGTAATGGTGAAGGGGAGCTCAGACTCATCGGCGACACCCTGGTCGTCCGTTTCGATCTCCGCTAGAGACTCGGTCGGGCGGGTACCCGCGATCTCAGCGACGGGAGATGCCTGGGTCGGCCTCCCTGTGATGACCGGAGGAGGCGCCAGGGCGAGCCCGGAGGCTAACGCAGCAGCCAATAGCTCCTGCGCCTGAGCCTCGCCGGGGCGCAAAGAGAAGGCGCTCTGGATCATCGGCGCCACCTCGCCCCACCGAGCGGCCGTGGCCGGCGACGCCCACATAAAGCCGCTGACCGCTGTCGAAGCCAGGAACAAGGCAGCCGTAGCAAAGCGCGGGATGGCAAGGACGGGACTGCGCGGGAGCGGGGCTTCCACCGAGGTGCTGAGACTCGCCGTCGGGATCGCGGACAGCGCGTCCCACAACGCTTTGGCATCCGGGAACCGATCTTTGGGATCCTTGGCCAGGGCCTGTTCAACCACTCGAATAAAAGCCTGGGGTACCGTCGCATTGAGCTCGCGGATGGACGGAGTGGGCGCACTGGCATGCTGGTAGAGCAGGCCCCAAATACTCTCGCTGTCAAAAGGCGGAAGGCCGGTGAGCAGCTCGAACAGCACTGCGCCGAGCGCGTAGACGTCGGAAGCAGGGGATACATCCCGCCCTTTGACCTGCTCCGGGGAGATGTACTTAGCGCTTCCGATCACACCCGCGGTGTAGGTGAGGCCGGTGGTAGCAACCGAGCGCGCGATGCCGAAGTCCGAGAGGTGCGGTGACCCGTCGCGGTCGAACAGGATGTTTTCCGGCTTCACGTCGCGGTGCACGATGCCCGCCCGATGGGCAGAAGCCAGACCGTTGCAAACGGGCAGGATGAGATCGCGCGCCTCGGCCGCCGAGACGGGCGATCCCGTCATCTTCAGGCGGAGGGTCCCTCCCTCCATGAGCTCCATAGCCAGGTAGACGCGGTCGCCGGCGATGCCGTAGTCGTAGATCTCCACGATGTGGGGATGTCGTAAGCTCGACGCGAGACGGGCTTCTTCACGAAAGCGCAGCAGGGCGAGCGGGTTCTGCGAGTACTCTTCGTGAAGAATCTTTAACGCGACGGGGCGCTGGGTTTTCGGGTCGAGCGCTCGATACACAGTGGCGAACGCACCATGGCCCACGAGCGACTCAATCTGATAGTAGTCGGCAAAAGTCTGATCAGCCATCTCGAATATCCGGCTGCAACCCGAAGAGGCGGACGCGGACCAGGGTGAAATCCGCCTGGGTCAACGCCACGGCGTGAGCATCGAACCATTCCTCGACGACGCCATGAGGATCGACGGTTGCATCGTGGCTCAACACGACCCACACCCGCTGCCCTGGCTTCATCGCCTGAGCGAGATCACCGAGAGGCGGGGCAGCGGGGTCCAGGAGGCCCTCCCGGTTGGGATAGCCCACGCTCGGCAGACTGAAGCCAAGCTGATCCTCGTAATAGCGGAACGGTAGCTCGCCGTAGCCCGCGTCGAAAAGCAGCTGATCTCCGGGCTGTGCCTGGTCCCGGATGAAGAAGGCAGCGCTCCGCCAGTCCTCCTTCTTCTCCATGAAATAGCCCTCACCCATTGAAACCGCGTTCATGGCAAACAACGGTGAGGCGCCCAGGACGACCCCGCCCACAGGTCCCAGGCTCAGAATGGCACGTGTTACCAGCAGATATAGCCCGAGAGATGCCGGGAGAAGATTGCGGGCGAGGAAGATGGGCTGTTTCAAGCTGAGCAGCAATGAGACGACAAGGGGCACCACGAGGATGAGGAAGGGGAGCTCGCGCTCACGCGGCCGAGGAGTGGGCACGAGCATCGCCAGTACGGCCGCCGAGGTCAGCAACGCCAGCGGGAGGAAGCTCCAGGGGAAGGCCCGACTCACGAAGGTGACCAGCGCGTCCGAGACATCCGCCGCGGTCGTCGGCGGAAGCCAGAACGTGGATGTTACTGACACCGTTTGACGAAAGAACGCCGGGAGCCAGGGCAGGTAGATTGCCCCAATGAGTACGTGGCTGCTGAGCCAGCCCGGAGAACGGGGCTGGCCATATATGACGGTGAACACGAAGAGAGCAGCGAGGAACCAGATCGTGGCATTGTCGGTGAGCATTGAAACGCCACCGAGGCAACCGAAATGGATCCAGTCTTGAAATCGTTCGGTCTGTATGGCGCGCACGTACGTGACCGCGGTGAAGATCAGGAGCACAGAAAGCAGCGCATACATGCGCGTCTCCTGGGAATACCAGATGTGGAAGGGGGAGATCGCCAGGACCGCCGCCGCCACCAGCCCACCTCGTTCGCCGTACAGCTGGCGGCCCAGCAAGAACATCGCGCCGATAGCGGCCGTCCCCGCCACCGCCGAGAGCAGCCGCAACATCTCCTCCGAACGGCCGAGTCCCATCCAGATGTGCAGGAGCAGGTAATAGAGCGGCGGGTGAGCATCGTACTGGGCGGTAAACGCCACGATGTCGGCGAGGCTCCGTTGGGCGAGGGCGTAGCTGAAAGCCTCATCGAGCCAGATGCTCTGATCACCAATATGGAAGAGCCGTAATCCGAATCCGACCGCGACGATCAGCGGCAGCGCCCAGGTCACGCGCATCGCATCCACGCCGGCGAATCGCCGGATTAGAGCGAAGCGTTCTCGGGTCTCGACGTCCGAGGCGACAGACGGGCCAAGGCCGTTAACGTCTGGCGACAGAACGGCGGCCATCTAAGCTTCGCCCGCGGAGCCCGCGACGAGGGCATTCTGAAGCGGAAGCAGATACACGGCCCCATGCCAGACCAGGAGGCCCGCCAGGAGCACGGTCTGGAAAGTCATGCTGGTTCCGAGTAGCGGAAAAATCAGGGTAAGTAGGAGGAGCCCAATCAGCGTTTCGGGCAGCACACTCCGCAGAGCGTCCATGATCGTTGGAGTCCCCGACCCCTTAGGTGTGCGCAGGAAGACTCCGCGCCGGTTGAAAAGACCAGCGGTGAATCCCAGGGCCGCCGTCCAGCTGAGCGCCAGCATGAACCCGAACGCTTCGAACCCTTCTCGCCACGAGCAACCCGTAGTGCACCGCAGCGCCCACGCTACCCGGGTGACCCCCGTGAAGATCGAGAGGACCGGCAGGATCAACGCTGAGGCAACGATCTGGCGGACGGGAATCACAAAGTGAAGTGGGTAGGAGATAACAGTGACGATCAAGAAGCAAGTAAACCCGAGAACCAGAACATCGTTGAACCAGCCCAATGAAATCATGAGATAGTCGAGGCGCTGGACCCAGGACAGCTTCCAGGGGCGATCGGCGGGTGGGCTGATGAAAAGGTCGCGCCAGTACCGCTTGAGGATTTGGGCGGATCCGAAGGCCCACCGAAACCGTTGCTTCTTCGTATCCTCCATGGTTTCGGGTAGCAGTCCTCGGCCGTAGACCCGGTTCACGTAGACGCCTTCCAGGCCATGACTCAGTAGTCGGAAGCTC
>DASXTD010000746.1:0-9497 GCA_036505655.1 Chloroflexota bacterium | reverse complement strand
GATGAGCGTTCTGCGCTTTGTGCTTTACTAGGGCATGACGGAAGCCGAGACGGCGGCCAGTCCGCAATTAGTTGTGGTAGGTTCCTCGGCGGGGGGGATCGAGGCCCTCTCCGAGCTGGTTACCAGTCTGCGCCCTGATTTCCCTGCGCCAATCGTCATCGCGCAGCATCTCGACCCCACTCGGCCCAGCCACCTCGGCAACATTCTGTCCAGCCGCACCGAGCTGCCGGTGCACATGGTGGAGAGTCACGAGACGCTCGAGCCGGGCGTCATCTTCGTGGTCCCCTCCAACCGCCAGGTCGAGATCACGGCACACGAAGTGCGAGTGCATGTCGCGCGCAGCAATCGGCCGCAACCATCCGTCGATGTGCTGCTCCAGACCGCGGCGCGGTGTTACGGCGAGGGTCTGATCGCGGTCATTCTCACCGGCGCAGGCTCGGACGGAGCGGCCGGGGCGCGGTCGGTCAAAGAAGCTGGTGGAACGGTCGTCATCCAGAATCCGGCCACCGCCCGCTTTCCCATGATGCCGATGTCCCTGGCTCCAACCGACGTCGACATCGTGACGGATCTCGAGAACATCGGCACGACTCTTTACGATCTGCTAGCTGGTGCTCCCCAGCGAGTTCAGCTGACAGATGATGGAGCCCTGCACACGTTCCTGGAGCGGGTACGCGAGCGGAGCGGCATCGACTTCGGCCGCTACAAGACCCCCACCATTCTGCGCCGCCTCCAACGCCGCATGGTGGCCGTCGGTATGGAGCGGCTGTCCGACTACAGCCGCTATTTGCAGAGCCATCCGGCAGAGAACGTTCGTCTCGTCAACAGCTTCTTGATCAACGTGACCGAGTTCTTCCGCGACCCGGAGCTCTTCCAATACCTCAGGGAGCGCGTGCTCCCCGACATCATTCGGTCCGCCCGCGAGGAGCACGATCACGAGCTTCGAATCTGGGCGGCCGGTTGCGCGACCGGGGAAGAAGCCTACTCGGTCGCCATGCTGGTGTGCGATTTGATTGGTGACGAGCTGGAAAACTTCCACATCCGCATCTTTGCCACCGACGTGGATGGAGAGGCGATCGAGTTCGCCCGCCAGGGCGTGTACCCGGCCCGCTCGTTGGCCGCGCTGCCCCGCGAGTTGGTGGATCGGTACCTCATCGCGCGGGGCGACGAATACGAGGTGGTGAAGCCGGTGCGGGCTCTCGTCGTTTTCGGGGAGCACGACGTGGGACAGCGAGCGCCCTTCCCCCACATCGACCTGGTGCTGTGCCGCAACGTGCTCATTTACTTCACTGCCGAGCTCCAGCGGCGCGCTCTGCACCTGTTTGCTTACTCGCTGCGGGAAGGTGGCTACCTCGTGCTCGGCAAGGCGGAGGGCACCAGCCCGTTCCCGGAGCCCTTTACACCTGAAATTGCGCCCCTGCGCGTCTATCGGCGACATGGGGAGCGCGTCGGTATTGCGCCGGCCCCCTTCAACCCTGCGCCGGCCGAGATTCAACGGCCGGTCCGTGGTCGCGCTCTCGGCGAGCTCCTGCGCAGGTACCGAGAAGGGCCCCAGCCGCGTCCGGTCGGCGACCAAACTGACCAGATCCTGTCCGGACTCCCGTTGGGTATTGTGCTCGTCGATCGCCATTACGACATCCAGTACATCAACAGCGTGGCACGCAACTTGTTTGGTATCCAAACGTCGGCCATCGGTGAGGATCTCATCCACCTGGTCCGTAACTTGCCTGGTTCGGCCCTCAAGGGCCTCATCGATCAAGCGTTCGATCAACGCGATACGGCCGGCCGACATTCAGGGTCTGAGATCAGCGAGGAACCGCTGAGCGCAGTCGAGCCTTCGGCCGGGCAGGATACGTTCCTCCGCTTGACTGGATACCAGCTGAAACCATCCCCTGAGACGATAAATGGCGATTGCATCGTCGTGACGGTTTCCGATGCCACGGCTGAGGTTCGGCCGCAGCGCGAGATCGAGGGCGAGCGGGCCCGGCTCGCCCTCGAGGCCGAGCGGTACCAAGCCGAAGCAGCTCGGCTCGAGCGTTCCAATCAAGAAGTCCTGCGGGCCAACCAGCAGTTAGCCGACGAAAACGCCAAGCTCCGCAGCGCCAACGATGAGTTCCTGGTTGGAAGCGAGGAGATCGAAACCGCCACCGAAGAAATCGAAACTCTCAACGAAGAGCTGCAGGCGACCAACGAGGAGCTGGAGACCCTCAACGAAGAGCTCCAGGCCACCGTCGAAGAGCTGAACACCACCAACGAAGATTTGGAAGCGCGCAGCGTGGACCTGACCGCTCTCGCCGCTGAACGAGAACTGCAGCGGCAAGCGGCCGAGGAAGCTCACGAGCGCCTGTCCGCGATCCTGAGCAGCATCGCGGATGCCGTCCTAGTCGTGGGCCACACCGGCAAAGACCGGCTGACCAATGAGGGTTACGCCGCTATGTTCGGATCCGCCGAGGCAGAATTTGTCCCAGAAGGCGAGGACGGACAGCCGCTGCCCGCCCGCGAAACGCCTCAGCAGCGAGCAGCTCACGGCGAGGCGTTCGACATGCAGTTCACCATCACGCAAGCCAACGGCGTCCGACGCTGGTTCGAGGCCACCGGCCACCCGCTAGGGCCGGTAGAGGACCGGGCGGGCGGCGTGGTGGTCATCCGCGACATCACCGATCGCAGCATGCTGCAACTGCAAGATCAGTTCTTCGCCGTCATCGCCCACGAGTTGCGGACTCCGCTCACGGCGATCCAGGCCTATGTTGGAGTGCTACTGCGCCGGGGCGTGGACGAAGAGACCGCGCGCATCCTCGAAGCGACGCTGGCCAGCATTCGCCGCATGGCCGAACAGGTGACCGAGCTACGGGACCTCGGGTCCCTTCAGGCCGGCCCGATGAACCTCAAGCTCGAAACGGTTGACCTGGCCCAGTTGATCAGAGAGTTCGTCGAGGTGGCGCAGACCCTATCTGAGACGGTCCCCATCCGAACCCGTCTCGCGGAAGGACTCCAGGTCCGCGCCGATCCATCGCGGCTGAACCAGGCTCTCCTGAACCTGGTGAGCAACGCGCTCGTGCATGCCACCAGCACCAACAACGACAGCGGCACCCCGCTCATCGACATTCGCTTGACTCGCGAAGGCGACCAGGCCGTCATTCAGATTCAGGACTATGGTCCCGGCATCCCACCTGAGATCATGCCGTACCTGTTCGATCGCTTTCACCGGTTCGCCGCTGCCGAAGCCGATCGGCCGACATCTCCGGGGATGGGCCTCGGTTTGTACATCGCCCGTGAGATCGCCATCTCCCACGGCGGCACGATTGACGCCGACTCTGCGGCGGGCCAGGGAGCGACCTTCACCATCCGCCTCCCGCTTGCACCAGAAGCCACCAAACCGCCTGCCCGCTCCCGGCGGAAGGCACGTTCGTCTAAGTAAAGGAGGTGCGAGCTTGTCACGCAGAACCGGCGAACGACCCCCAGTGCCGCCGGGGGGCCCAACCCTCACCGAAGTGGAGCTGCACCGCTTCTGCATCAGCATCCTGGATTGGGATGGCATCCACGTGGAGGGTGAGGAACGGTTCGGCAAGACCCTCCGCGTCCGGCTGACGGATGAGGCCGGGCACGAAGAATGGTGCCACACCCTCGACGCCTGCCTAGCGTTTCGTGATCGGTACGGCGAGCGGGAATAGCCGGTGGGCCGAAGTTCCCCCTCTCCCTAACCTCCCCCGCCAGGGGAGAGGGAACAAATTGCCCCTTAGCTCAGCTGGCGCGCCAATAGTGGCGTGAAGTCTACTCGCACGCGGGTGTGCGCTCGATCGACCTTCAGCGTGTAGTCGGAGTCCTCCAGGCTGGTGAGCCCATACCAGCGAGCGACCCGCTCGGGGAGCTTCGCATGCACCACATCGCCCACTTCTTCGAACTTGCAGTTCATCCGCACCGCTGACGCCTGGTTCCACTCTTCGTAGATGTGCGGCGAGATACCGACCGTTTGGCGGTCCATCACGTAAGCATAGAGATGATGGCCGAAACCCCTTCCGTTCAAGTATTCGAGGGGAATCTTGACCGCCGCGTCCGACGGCGGGTTGGGCCGCTCGACCGGCCGCTGCACCCGCATAGATAGCAGCGCCAACTCCCCATCGCCTGTGTTCCGGACCGTGCAGCTCGACCCAGGCGGGGCTAGAAAGCCCTCGTGCTCTCTGAGCGCGGCGGGGCCGGACGCCTTCTCGACTGTGCATTGGCCACTCAGCACCACCAGGATCTCATCCGAGTCTTGCGGCGTGATGGACTGCTCCCCGCCCGCCGGCACCGCGATCATCTTGATGTGGCTGTTAGGGGAGCTGGCCATGTCGAGCTGCGCCTTCGCAAGCGCTTCCGCCGAGTCGAAAATCTGAACCGCGTCCACCATGCCCGGTTGCGGCGCATTGGCCATCATCCACCTCCTGAGTAGCCCCCGATACGGCTGCATTGTAGCTGCGCTGGTGGCATACAATGGCCCCAAGAGAGCCCGAGAGGGGGAAAGCCATGGCGAAAGAAGCGAAGGTGCCGAACCCGAACGACATCCAGATGTTCAACGTCGGTCAGGCGCTGGGCAGCCGCGACGGCATGGCTGGCCGGATCGATATGGCGACTTCGCCGAACAGCTACATCGCCGCGTTCGGCGTCGCTCCTCGCGGAGGCGAGACCCGCGTCCACTCGCATCCCGACTCTGATCAGATCCTGTTCATCTTGAAGGGTGAATGCACCGTGGAAGGCCTGACCGGACGCTACGTCCTCGCATCCGGCCAGGGAGTGTTGATTCCATCTGGAGTCAACTACGGTTTTACTAACGAAGCCGATGAAGAGCTGGTCTTTCTCTCTATGCGCACCGAGGCCAGCGGCGGGCGCCGTGTTGCTTACGTTCCGAGCGTACCCTCGGACGTCGGCATCAAGATTCCGGCCGCGCTGATCAGTGGCCAGGGCATTGGCTCGCAGCTCTATTTCTACGCGCTCGACAGCCACACTATTGGCATATCTCCGCTACTGCTGGACGACTGGAATCGCGCCGCCGTGCTCCGCATGGAGTGCACCTATGAGAGGCGCGGCGATGACGTCGTGGCGGTGCTTCCGGAGCGGCTGGCCTACTGGTACCGAGTGGATGACCTAGTGGAGGGGGACTACACGATCGAACCGGACACAGACGCTACTCGCGTCCGCATCAACATCACTCCCGCCATCAAGCGCCAGCTAACGCCCACGGGGGCGACGTCCGCTAACAACCTCTAGCTGGCCCGGACCAGGTCTTCGTCGAAACCAAGCCCGCGGCCCTGCTCGCGAATCTGCTCCAGGCGCGTGAGCACCGCGATCAGGTTCTTTAGCGACGACCCCGAGCGCCTTCCGTCGATCAACGTGCGCAGCGCCAGACTCGCCAGGTCTGCCTCGTCCTCGCTCAACGTGAACACGAGTGCGCGATCGGGCTCTCCGTTTGGAACAATCGTCACGTGGTCCGTCTCGGAGAGATCCATCTCCTCGGCAGGCGTCGGGATGACCATCACCGGGACGTAACTGCTGGCGAGCACCGTCCGCGCCACGCTGCCTATCTCCGTCGCTCCACTGCCGCTATGGCTAGTGAGGACCACGCCGTGAGCCCGATGTTCGTGGATCGCCTCGCGGATCACTGAAGCCGGCTCGCCCTCGGCGACAAAGATGCGCGTACGCAGCCAGGATTCTTGGAGGATCGCTGCCCAGCATTCCAGATAGGTCTGCGCCTCCGCGAGCGAGCTCGCTTCCGCATCCTCGATTTCAATCTCCAGGATGTGAGGATCCGCGGAGACAGGGACCGGGATCATCAGGCCGGGGCGGAAAGCGGGGCGGGGCTCCACAGCTCGTACGAGCACCAACTCCATGTCGAGCGCTTGGGCCAGCTCGCGGGCCGGGATGATGGCCTGCTCGGCAGCCTCCGAGCCGTCCAGGGCCACCACCAGCCTCAGCGGAACAGAGTCAGCCCAGGTCGAGCTGGTGTCCCGGGGCACGAGGAGCACCGGCACTGGGCTGCGGCGAAGGACTTCGGCTGCCACCGTTCCATAGGCGACCTGGTCAAGCGCGGTCCGGCCATGGGCTGACATCACGATGAGATCGGCCCGCTTGTCCGCTGCCCCCACAATCGCGGCCGCGGCTTCATCTTCACAAATCAGCGAGCTGGTACGGAGGCCGCGGACCTGAGGATCCTGCACCATATTGGTCAGGTACTTCTGGGCATCGGCCACCAGCGCCCGATCCAGGTCCGCCGCCTCGGAGCCAATCGACCCCGCGGTGAGCACCGCTCGCACGAGAAGCAACTGGGCGCCTGTCCGGCGCGCGATGGCCACCGCGCAGGGGATCCCCTCCTCCGCCTGCGGCGACCCATCCAGGGGAATCAAAATGGTGGGCATCATCGTCCTAACCCCCTCATTTTTGTGCTCACAGATCGAGTCCAGGCAGGCTTTGGGTAAGTGAGCCGGCTGCTTCGGGCCACGAGAGACTAGGCAGCCGTGGTGGTGGTGAAGGTGGACGGCAGGACATCCACGTTCACCGAACGCGAGAGCGAAGCTGGACGACGGCGGATAAACGAGCGCGTGCATTGCAAGCACACGAAGTAGTTTTCGTCCTCGCGGTCAAGATAGAGGTCGCCGTGACACTCAGGACAGCTGCCAAGACGCCAGGTCATCGTTCTCCCTCCCGCGGGTGATCGGCGACACTGCCGATCTAGCTCTTGGTTAAGCTACCGATGATTGTGGAGGGCTTGGATGAGGGAGCCATGACAGCCATGTGAGTCGTGAATGAGATTTCTAGCCGCCGCCAACTAACCCCTGGTGCACTGCCTGCAGAAGATCGCTGGTCTCGAATGGCTTGCGGCAATAAGCGTACGCACCGAGACGAGCTGCCTTCTCGGGAGCGCTCCCGTCGGCGGTGATCATCAGGATGGGCGGAACGTTCCCCATTTCTCGCAGGGCTTCAACCAGCTGAAATCCGTCCAGGGTGGGCAGGGTCAGATCCAGGATGAGTAAGGAAGGTGGCCGTTCGGTGGCCCGATCCAGTCCCTCTTTGCCATCCGCCGCGGTCACCACACTCATCCCCTCATCTTCGAGCAGCCACTGAATCACCTGACAGATATGGGGATCGTCGTCGACCACCAGAATCAGGGGCGCGCCATTCGTGGAGGGCTGAGTCACGCGGCGCTATCTCCCCCCAGCGAGAGAGATAGGGCCATCTTCCCGCCTCGCGGCCGTACGCCGGGGCGGCTCGGGCGCGGCTGATCGACCCGGGCCGGTACCACCTCCACCGGAGGCCGTTTCGTCTAGAGGTAGGCGCACAATAACTGTGGTGCCGACACCTTCTTCGCTGTCCATTGAGATCGTCCCGCCATGCTGCTCGACCACTTGTTTGACGGTCACCAGACCGATACCGGTTCCAGCAACCGTCCCGACCACGTTGCTGCCCCGATGGAAACGCTCGAACACATACGGTAGATCCTCGGCTGGAATCCCGATTCCATTGTCCTTCACAGTCAGAACCGCCCAGTCGCCTTCTCGGCCCTCATGAGCCAAAGTCACCAGAACCTCGGTGTCCTCTGGACTATATTTCACCGCATTGTCGATCAGGTTGCCAGCCATCCGACGCATGCGAACCGCGTCCCAGTTCCCCATAAGAGATTGCGGGCTGTCGATCTGGATGGAATGGCGATCACCCAACTGCCAGACCTCGGCGGCTGCCTGTCGGGTCAGGGCGGCCAGATCGCAGAGCGAGCGCCGCAGGTCCAGCGGGCGCCCCATCTGCACGAGCATCGCATCCAGGAGGCCATCGACCATGTCCGCCATTCCAGTCACGGTGGCATCGATCAAGCTCAGCCCTTCCCTCAGGCGCTGCGGGTCCGGTGTCTGACCACGTTGAATGGGGAGGGCCAGCGCCTGCGCGGCGCCCTTGATCGCAGCCAGCGGGTTGCGGAGATCATGGGACACGGAGGCCAGGAACTCGTCCCGCGTGGCCAGGGCGCGGCTCGTCTCGGTGTAGAGGCGGGCATTGTCTACGGCTGCGGCGGCGCGATCTGCCAGCTCCTGGGCGAAGGCGACGTCGGTCTGGTCGTAGCGGCGTCCGGACTCCGCGGTCACGAATGAGATCGCCCCGATCACCCGGCTGCGGGCGAGCATGGGCACCACCATGGCCGACTTGAGCCCCAGGTTGCTAATCGCAGCCAGCAGCTCAGGGTCAGTAACAGTCTGGGCCAGCGGGTCGGCTATATCTGTGTAGAGTTCGCTCTCTCCAGTTCGAATCGCGCGGGGCGGGTCCAACTCCGGGTAGCGACGAGCAAGCTCGGCGGCCAGGGCGATTTTTGCTGGATCTGCGTGCGCCGTGGCGAGTCGTCGCACTTTGCCATTTGCGTCGAGCATATCTACCGTGCACCAGTCGGCGATCTCGGGTACCGCCAACCGTGCCACCGCCGCCAGTGTCGCTTCGTAGTCGAGCGATGCGCCGAGCTCACGGCTGGCTTCCGCCAGAAACCGCAGGGCGCGTTCGTTCCGTTTCCGCTCCGTGATATCGACCGCGATGGCGGAGGCTCCTACCACCTCCCCGGCTGTATCTAGCACCGGGGAGAGGTTCAGGAGAACGTCGATGTGGCTGCCATCCTTGCGCACCCGCACCGTTTCGAACGGCGGCACATCTCGCCCGCGAGCCAGACGGGCCAGAATGGATGGAATCTCGTTGGGTCGATCGGTGGGAACGAGGAACGAGACGGGCTTGCCCATCGCCTCTTCAGCCGTATAGCCATAGAGCTGCTCAGCGCCTCGGTTCCAGCTGGTGATGACTCCGTCGAGGGTTTTGCTCAGAATGGCCTCCGTGGAGGACTCGACAATCGTCCCCAGCGCGATCAGCTCGTCGCGGATGCGCGTTCGCTCGATGAACTGCCCGATCTGGTTGCCGATGATCGCCGTGACCTCCAGCAAGTCCGGGTCGATGGCCCGCACCTCACCCGCGAGCAGTTCGATCACACCCACAAATGTCCCGCTGGAGAGCAAGGGAAACGCAAGAGCGGCGTGCAATCCGGATTGACTCGCGACCGCGGACCGGAGGAAGGCCGGCTCGGAAGCAGCGTCGGCGATCCATTCCGGCTGAAGGGTCCCCCAGACTCGACCGGGCAGCCCTTCCCACTGCCTGAACGAACGCCTCAGAGACGCCGCGTCGAACTCGGCTATGCTGGCCAAAGGATGAGACCAAGTAGCCCGGCATTCCAGGCTGTCGCCTCCAGGCGCCAGACTCCATACGGCGCCGAACCGGTACTCCAGAGTCTCGCACAATGCCTGCACGACCTGGACCAGTGCCTCCGCGCTACGCTCGCTTTCGGCGAGGATCTTGGTCACCGCGTGCTCCGTCTCCAGACGTTGCCGGAAGACGACTTCGCGGGTGACCTCTCGGAACGAACTGATCACTGATTCGACTTGACCAGCCGCGTCGAGCATTGGCGTGGCCCGCACCAACGACCAGCGCACGTCGCCGGTGGCGACGAC
>DASXTD010000745.1:0-1776 GCA_036505655.1 Chloroflexota bacterium | reverse complement strand
GAATCATTCCTGAAAACCGGAGCAGTATATCGCGCGCGGTGCCAGCCTCCAGACTCTTAAACCGCTCTGGGTCTATTTGGACCTACAGGCAAGAAGCCCGAGGAGTCAATCCGATGGGCGCCTGGTTGCGCCTGATCGCGGCCGGCGTATCGGACGGCGAAGCGTAGTCTTTGGCTCAGACGGGAAAGGCGCTGCCGCGCTCGTGGCGCGAATCACGATCGACGAATGGGCAAGCGGATGCGGTAGGACGTTCGAATCGCTCAGTGTGTGGCGTGTGGCGGAGCGCCGAGCCGAAGCGCAGCCTCGGCTCCAGCGCTCATGCGTTTCCGTCGACGTGCTATTTCCGCGGCGCCGGGGTCGTCGGGCATGTCCCCGCCACCTCCCGGATCGACGCCGCCTCGAACTCCGGCAGGTTGATCTCATCCGGTCCAAGCCCCCGGTCGCGAGTGACGCCACCTGCGCCAGCCTGCCGGCCACTGCCCTCAGGGTCAATGCGGCCGGTCACTTCGACCCGCTTGCCGACCAGGGCCTTCAGCCGTTCGTCGGGAACATTCTCGACTTTGTACATGTTGCCCGTCGAAGGCGCGGTGCCAGACGTTCCCCTCGCACCAGCGGTGGCGCCCGGTCGGGCCTGGGCGCCCTGCTGAGCGGGCATCGCGGCATCCGCGAGGATGTAATCCTCGAGGACTCCGGCTCGCTCAGCGACGTTGGGCGTCCTGCCGGGGATCTGCTCCTCCCGATAGAGACACCCGACAAGGGTGGTGCTGGCTTGCTGAGCCGTTGCCGCCGGCGCTGGGGCTTGAGTCTCCCGTCGGGGATCGGGCTGCTGCTGGCCCGTACCCGGTTGAGACTGTGCGGCGGCGAACGTACCTGCACAAGCAAGCGCGACTGCACTGGTGATGACACATCCTCTGACCACGTTGCCCTCCGTTCCTGTTGGGACCCGTGGGTAAGTGCAATGCGCACACCAGCGATCGCGTTCCCGCTGGCCGTCGTTCCTGATGCGTTCACGAAAAAAATACTGCCCGTTGGAGCGCTCGTGCAGCGACTTCGAACTCAGGGGGCTTCGGAAGAACGGCGCTCGAGCCGGCTCACTTCATGGCCAGAATCTCGATGTCACCCGCCGCAGATCGCCGTGTCGGCGTACTGGAGGAGTGCGCGTGTCACTACACCTGGTCAGAAGACGACCTCGGCGGCCAGAGCCAGGAGCGTGTACACGCAAGGTGCCAGCATGAAGAGCCGGTACGATGTGCTGTCAATGTCCCACGTCCATCGCATCGGGGCCTCTGAAATTTGACCGGGCTGAACACAAGGCATCCGCAACAACGCTAATCGGGGCGAAGGCTCAACGTCATATGTGACGTGTTCTCCTAATGCTTAAAATGGTCTTGACCCACGCCCATGTGGGACGGACAAAGGTCGCCAGGCGTATCAAATCGGTCATCGACCTAACCGTTGTTGATGGTGTCTAGCACCTAGCGTCGCCCTCAGTTGTTCCCTTTCCAGCTGCCCCATCGTCGTCCCGTTGAGAGCCTGTAGGTGGCTTCGTAGTTCCTGCGACGGTCCGTGGGCAGGATCGCCGACTGTGCAACCGGGAACATAGGTAACAGAGTTAACCGGGAACATGGGTAACACTTTTGGGATTACCCAAAGTAGAGAGCGAGGGCTTGTGGTAGCTGTGGGAAACCGCGTTCTTGGCGGTTTTCCAAGGAGCGGTGGACGCGTTCTCTGCGTCCACGGCTCCGGCAGCTTCCACAGCCGGTTTTTCGATTGCGG
>DASXTD010000744.1:0-2830 GCA_036505655.1 Chloroflexota bacterium | reverse complement strand
AGAGGGCGCTGGCCGACCCTAGGGTCACGCTCGTGTACGCGACTCGGACAGTGCTCGAGTCGGTGGTCACAAGCGAGGACTCGACATCGCTGATGGCGCGAGTCCGCCCTCAGAAAGACGCGCCGATCGTCGAGCCGCGGTTGGTCCAGACCGAATCAGGCTGGACGATCGAGCAGTAACGGTTAGCGCCAGTAGTCGCGCCAGCGGTTGTAGTGGATGACCTCCACCCCGCCCTGACGCAAGACGTCGAGGCCCGCCGGATCGCGATACGCCTCGCGGTAATAGACGCGCGCAACGTTGGCGTTGATGATCATCTTGGCGCACATCACGCAAGGCGAGGCACTGACGAACATGACCTTGCCGGGCAACTGCGCGCCCGCCTTGATCAAAGCGTTCTGCTCGGAGTGGATGCAGTTGTGCACGACTGCGGATTGGCAGACGTATGAGTGGTCTTCCTCTACCTCTAAGTTGAAAACGGGTGCATCGACGTTGACAGTTTTCACGATGCTCACGGCCGCCCAGACGAATGCCTCTTCATGTAGGTCCCAGGTCATGCGATCGCGCTTGATCCAGATGATGTCGTCGTACTGACTTCTGACATCGGGCCGAACCGTGTGGTCGACCACAATCGCACGATAGCCCTGCTCCTCAAATCGTTTCTTCAGACCAACGAGCTCTTGATCGACCTTTCGAGTCGTGTCCTTTTGAAGAAGCTGCTGACTGAGCGCGGACCGCGAAGGGTCATAGCTATGAATACCCCGCATCGGGTTCCTTGCGGTCATCCGGCGGCTGTGCATTTCTCGGAAGGCTTGCGTCTTTGAACTTTCGGTAAAGCATTGCGGGCACATCCGCCGGTAGTGAGGAATCGGAGCCGCACAGACCGTGCATTTCTTGGCGAGCAGTGCAATCTCGTCGCCGATCTTGATCTCGCAAGCTTTGATCCAGCCGACTTCACCGTTCCGTCGGACGAGGAATGGATGCTCCGGGGTCGCTGTTTTCCGACGCTCGAGGTTGAGCTGCGACCGCGTTTCCAGGAAGAGATGGACCATCGCGCCGACATGCTGGTGCTGGAAAAGCTCAGTGACGGGCCGATATCGGTTCCGGTCAGTTAGCACCTTGTCACCAACCTTGATCCGCTCGATTCGCACCTGGCCCTTGTCCGTCATGACCAGGGAACCCATGCCAAAGCAGCCGCAGTTTCCCGGTTGCGTGGAATCGCAGCGGTTGGGGAGCCCGCGGGCGTTGCCGTTGTAGCCGATGCCGAGCACCTGGGTGAGGTCCGGCGTCGTGATCACGGTACCCACCTGCAGCCGGGCGCAAGTCGAGCGCTTGGCAAGCTCTTCGGCCATGCGCATGTAGACCTCTTCCAGGGGGATTCGATCAGGCGCCTGTTCAGGCTCGGAGAGGGGTTCGTGGGTGGCCATCAGGGTCAGGTTAACACCCTTGTCTATACCCACTTTCAGGACTACAATGCCCAACATGTCGCTGGCCGAACTGTTGTTCGCGCTCCTCCTTGTATGTGTGCTGCTCGCAGTCGGCGGAGTGGCGGCGCTTGTCTGGAGCCTGGTCAGGCGGTGGGATGGGCAGGCCCGCGATGTCGCGGAGCTGCGCAGCCGGCTGGAGACCGGCGGCCTGACGCAGGAGTCACAGGCGGCCGAGATTCGTGAGCGGCTGAGCCAGACCCAGGCGGTCGTCGAACGCCTGGGCTCCGCGCTCTCCGCCCGCCAGTCGATCGAGGACGAGGCGAGGGCCAGTCTGAAGCGCCTCGAGAGCGTGATCGCCGGTAGCTCCACGCGCGGAGCCGCGGGCGAGAACATCCTGGAGGAGGCACTCAAGCACCTCCCGCCCGAGATGCTGCAGCGGAACGTGTGGGTGGGCGGCAAGGTCGTCGAGCTGGCGCTGCGGCTGCCGGGCGGCAAGCTGCTCCCGATCGACTCCAAGTGGGTCTCCAGCGGAGCGCTCGAGCAGCTCGCCGAGCACGGTCTCGACGCGCCGCGGCGGGCGCAGCTCATCGGACAGGTGGAGCGGGAGGTCGAAAGGCGCGTGCGCGAGGTCAGCCAGTACATCGACCCCGCCATCACCTCGACGTTCGCGCTGGCGGTCATCCCGGACGCGGCCTATGACGTGTGTCGTGGCGCCATCGTCGCTGCACACAACCGGCACGTCATGGTCGTCGGCTACGCGATGGCCCTGCCCTACCTCCTCACCCTCTATCAGCTGCACCTGCAGTTCGCACGCACGGTCGACATGGAGAGGCTGCAGGCCGCCCTGATCGATGTGGAACGCCACCTCGACACCCTTGAGGCGATCCTCGACAACAAGCTCCAGAGGGCGCTCACGATGCTCCAGAACGCCTACGGAGAGGGCAAAGAGGTGTCGGCCCGGATTCGCGCCTCCGCACAGAGCGTGCAGGTGACCGAAAACGGGGCCGAAGAGGTATCCACAGAGCCGCTCGGCTTCGCCATCCTCGAACCGTCAAATAGGTAGCGGTTATGCACCTTTGTCCCCAGGCAATGCCCAGGCTGTGCCCATTCGATCACCAGGGATATCCACAGGTAATCCACCTAGATGTGGTGCCTCGGTGGCAGGACAGACCAAATATCTTGTGCTTTGGGCTTGACAAGCCCAAAAGCCGCTCGTATAGTCGGAGGCGTTACATCGAGGCCCTGGGGCATAAGTGGCGGGCATGCTCCGGGGCCTCTTCCATCCCTATCGAAACAAGTTCAACGACCACCCAACGTCGCAGCAAATTGAGGCTTTGAAAGCACCCGCAACGGGGATGATTGAAGGAGGCGTTCTCTAGAAATGGCCAAAAACGCAGCTGATGTCG